>CAYUFZ010000006.1:0-3354 GCA_964444025.1 uncultured Emticicia sp. | reverse complement strand
CATATTCAGAAGAAGCACAACCGAGTCCAGTAAGTTATTATGGTTGGACAAAGTACGCAGCCGAAGAAGTAGTGAAGCGTTCAAAATGCCGTTGGAGTATTGCCAGAACGGTGTTGGTTTATGGCATCGTTTCAGACATGAGCCGAAGTAATATTATTTTATGGGTGAAAAACTCTTTGGAATCAGGAAAAAATATTAAAGTAGTAACAGACCAATGGAGAACTCCTACGTTGGCGGAAGATTTAGCCAAAGGTTGTTTCTTGATTGTAGAAAAAGAAGCGGATGGCATTTTTAATATTTCAGGTAAAGACTTGCTGACTCCCTATGAGATGGCAATAATGACTGCCGATTATTTTGGACTCGATAAATCATTAATTACCCAAGCGGATTCAAGTACTTTTACGCAAACTGCCAAAAGACCTCCTCGAACGGGTTTTGATTTGACAAAGTCTGCTTCTTTACTTGGCTATCAGCCGGTAAGCTTTGTAGAAGGAATTGATTTTTTAGCCAAACAACTGTCCTGACAAAGGCTGTTTGAAAATCTCTTTTCATTTGTTTAGATAAAATGAAGCTACATTCGTGAAAGTAAATAAGTACAATTTGGGTGTTATTTTTACATAATTATTGCTTTTGAATAATAAAAAAGATAAAATTAGACAATTTTTGGAAAATCTAATCCAATAAAGATAGATGAAAATTGAACAATTTTGCAAAAGAATAAACTGAACAATAATCGACATGAAAAACTTATTGAATGAGCCTTATTTGCTTTCGAAGGAAGCCATCGAATTCTATCAAAAGAATCGTTATATTAAACTGAAAAATGTTTTAGATGCCGAAACCTTGGCATTTTATGGGGAGGTTATTTCGAAAAAAGTGGAGGAACTGAATAGCCAAGATAAGCCAATCGACCAAAGAGATACGTATGGGAAGGCATTTCTTCAAATTTTTAATTTGTGGCGAGAAGATGATACCTGTAAGGAATTTGTCTTGAGTAAACGATTGGGGCAAATCGCCGCAGAGCTGATGCAAGCAGACGGAGCGAGAATATACCACGACCAAGCTTTATTCAAGGAAGCAGGCGGCGGAATTACACCTTGGCATGCCGATCAATATTATTGGCCTTTATCCACAGATAAAACCGTAACAGCATGGATTCCCCTCCAACCTGTACCCTTAGAAATGGGCCCTTTGGAGTTTAGTGCTGGTAGCCATGCGATTGTAGAAGGTCGAGAATTGGCAATTAGCGATGATAGCGAACACAAAATAGCCCAACGCCTCCGAGTAACGGATTTTGAACATGTAATTGAAGCGTATGATTTGGGGGAAGTTAGTTTTCATTCTGGTTGGGTTTTCCACCGAGCAGGAGCAAATAATACCAACCAAGTTCGTAAGGTCATGACGATGATTTATATGGATAAAGACATGATTTTGAAAGAACCAGAAAATGAAAATCAGAAAAAAGATTGGGAGGTTTGGTGTCCAGGGGCTGTGGTTGGCGAGGTAATAGATACGTATCTTAATCCAATTGTATATACCAAATGATTACTTGTCGTGCGGCTATCACCAATGGAAATGGGGGATTTTCTATTGAAAACATCATGGTTGATAAACCTTCTGGCGATGAAGTTTTGGTACAAATCAAAGCAGCTGGGGTTTGTCATACCGATTGGGATTCTCAATCTTGGGGGAAAAGTCTCATCATGGGGCATGAAGGGGCAGGGCTGGTTGTTGAGGTTGGAGAAATGGTCAAATCGTTGAAAGTCGGGGATAAGGTAATGTTAAATTGGGCAATTCCTTGTTATGAGTGCTTTCAATGCCAAGAGGGAAATCAACATATTTGTGAAAAAAATTCAGCAGTTACGGCCGGCAATAAAGTTAGCGGAGGGCATGCAAAGGTTAATTCTACCACTTACATGGGTGTTCCGATTGAAAAAGCGTTTAGTTTAGGCACCATGTCCGAATACACATTGGTCAGAGAGGCGGCATGTGTGAAAATAAATGTTGAAATGCCTTTTTCTTCAGCCGCAATTGTCGGCTGTGGCGTGATGACGGGCTATGGTTCGGTTGTGAATGCTGCAAAAGTTCAGGCAGGACGCTCGGTTGTGGTATTAGGCACGGGAGGGGTGGGGCTAAATGTGATTCAAGGAGCAAGAATAGCCGGAGCTGCCAAAATTATTGCCATTGATATAAATCCAAATCGATTGGAAATGGCAAAGGAGTATGGTGCAACTGATATTATTCTTGCAAGTAAAACAGACTTGGGCTTGCTAGAAGCTTCGGCTATTGTGAAAGAAATGACCGGAGGAAGGGGGGCAGATTATGCTTTTGAGTGTACTGCGATTCCTGACTTAGGGGCTGCACCGTTGGCGATGATTCGTAACGCCGGAATGGCCGTTCAGGTGAGTGGCATTGAACAAGAAATTACAATTGATATGAATCTTTTTGAATGGGATAAAGTCTATATAAATCCTCTTTATGGCAAAACTAGGCCTCAGATTGATTTTCCAATTTTACAAAATTTATATGCAAAAGGAGATTTACTTTTGGATAAAATGGTTACTCAAACCTATTCTTTGGATAATCTTTCGGAAGCATTTGCCGACATGCACGCAGGCAAAAATGCCAAAGGAGTCATCGTTTTTTAATGAATATTTGAAATGAGTTTTTTTTATACGACAGAAATTGCTGATTTTCACGGCTTACAAATAATTACTATTAAAAGTAAAGCACTTAGAAAAAGAGCAGATATTACGGTATATAACGGATGTGAAAAAGAGTCTTCGTTGCGTTCTGTACCTTTGGTTATTTTGTTACATGGGGTTTATGGAAGTCATTGGGCATGGTCAGCGAAAGGTATGGCTCATAAAACGCTTCAAACATTAATTTCAAAAGGTGATGTCGCTCCAATGATATTGGCAATGCCTTCCGATGGTCTTTTTGGCGATGGGAGCGGGTATGTTCCGCACAAACAAGAAAACTACGAAAAATGGATTGTAGAGGATGTCATAACTGTGATGAAGGAACAATTTGCTCAAATAGATGATGATTCTCCTATATTTATTGCAGGATTATCTATGGGAGGGTTTGGGGCTCTACGATTAGGAGCAAAATATCCTACAATATTCAAGGGTTTTTCGGGCTTGTCTTCTATTACACATTTCAACCAACTGAGTGAATTTGTAGAGGATTTTGAGGCACTAAAATCAAGTGCGTTAGAAAAAGACGGAGTGATAGATTGGATGATAGCTAATCAAAAAAAGTTGTCGCCTTTTCGATTCGATTGTGGGAACAATGACCCTTTGATTGAATTTAATCGTCAGTTACATCTCGAATTAAATATTCATCAAATTT
>CAYUFZ010000005.1:23379-38991 GCA_964444025.1 uncultured Emticicia sp. | reverse complement strand
ATTGGAATCTCTTACGAGCTTTTCTGCGACCCGGTTTCTTACGTTCAACCATACGAGAGTCACGAGTTAAGAATCCTTCTTTTTTCAAAGCAGGGCGATTTTCAGCACTTACTTCGCACAAAGCACGAGAAATAGCCATACGAACAGCTTCTGCCTGACCAGCAATACCACCACCGTTTACGTTTACTTTTAAGTCATATTGACCCAAAGTATTGGTAGTTGTAAAGGGTTGATTTAAAATGATTTGGAGAATTTCTGAAGGAAAATAATCCTTGATAGTTTTTCCGTTTATAGAAACCTCACCGTTGCCTTGTTTCATATAGATACGGGCTACGGCTGTTTTTCTTCTACCTACTGCGTTGATAACTTGCATTTGTATATAGGAATTTGAAATATTCTTAAATTAATAACTACTGATTTTCGGCTTTTCATCAAAAGGAAATACCTTTCAAGATTCAGCCTATTCCGTTTTATAGTTCAATCGTTTTTGGTGATTGAGCAGCATGCGGATGGTTAGGTCCGACATATACATATAAATTTGTATAAAGACGACGACCTAAAATACCTTTCGGCAACATCCCTTTAACCGCCATTTCAACAACACGGCGACCATCTCTTGCCATCAACTCACGTGGAGTAGCAAATCTTTGTCCGCCCGGATGCCCTGTATGACGAATATACACTTTATCTGTCATCTTTTTACCGGTCAAACGAACCTTCTCAGCATTAATAACAATCACATTATCTCCACAATCAACATGAGGAGTATAATTAGTTTTGTGTTTTCCACGAATAATATTCGCAATTTGACTACACAAACGTCCCAATACTTTGTCGGTAGCATCTACCACTACCCATTCTTTATTAACGGTTTCGCTATTTGCTGAAATCGTTTTGTAACTTAAATGCTTCACTGTTTTAAATTTTTAAAAGTTTATACACCTCGGTGATTTTACACCCTAATGTTTTATAAAAAGCATTTGTCAACCGCCTTGAATTTGCCCCCAAAAGCTTGTTCAATTAAGCAGACATTTTTAAGTTATGGGGTGTTGAAACAACACTTGAAACGACTCCGGAACAGCCATTTCTCCCTAACTTTGACCAAACCTCGAACAAACGGGCTACGTTACGAGGGTGTTTTTTGGGGTTGCAAAATTATTCATATCTTTTCAAAATTGCAAGATTTTTTAAATATTTTATACTCATTTATCATAAAATTAATAATTAACGTATATTTGCATTAATCCTTTTTACAACATTTTTTCATCCTCAAAATGCCAGAAATCAAATGAAAAATTTTTATACTTTTCTCTTCATCATGGGGCTATTTACTGATTCTTTCGGTCAATGGTTGTTTCAAAACCCTACTCCTGCCAATCTTTGTCAAGCCAATGATTTTCAGTATGCTGTTGCCTACTCCATTGATAGCCTTGGCAATACTTTTTATGCTTGGCAAGATTATCGAAATGGAAAAATTGAGCTTTTTTGTCAAAAATTAGATGCAAAAGGTAAATCTCAGTGGAATAAAGATGGTATTAAAATCAGTGATATTGTCGATAAAAATATTTTCATATACACACCCAAGTTCATCAAACCTGACCAAAATGGCGGTGCTTGGCTTGGCTGGCATCGTGTATTTGATTCGGAAAAACCAGAAAAAAGGCAATTGTATTTGCAACATATCTCAAAGGATGGAAACATTCTCAGGACCGAAACAGAAACTTTGATTTCAGAAAAAACATCGATTAGCTATGACCCCAACGATGGCGTATTCGAATTTATTCGGCTAAATAATCAAAGCTTTTTACTGATTTATAATATTTTTGATTCGATTAATCAATCGAATAAAGTTTTCACCCAATTAATCAACCAAGAGGGAGAAATATCTCAAAAAGAAACATTGCTCTTGGAAGCGAACGAATTAGAAACAAAGGTCTTGTTTAGCCCTATCTCTTCTCATTTCACTGCCCTAATTAAAGACAAGAATGCTGATTATTTTTTCCAGACTTTCGGAAAGAACCATGAGCCATTGAATCAGCCACAAGCTTTGCATCAAAATGAAATAAAGGGAAATAGCCGTATTGACTATTTCCAAACAGATTCCTTCGGAAATACTTTCGTCGGTCGAACTTTCAGCACAAATACGCAAAAAAAAGTATTTGCCCATAAATTTGATTCGGAGGGAAAGTCTGTTTGGCAAACTGATGGTATCGAAGTAAGCTCAAATCAAACGTATGACATTCAAATATCTCCGCTTAGCGATGGTGGGGGTATCTGTACATGGATTGATACGCAAGACAAATCAATGCCTTTTCAATTGGCAAGAATCAACTCTAAAGGTGGGTTTATTTGGAAAAAAGCAGTCTTTACTCCCAGATCTGATAAAGATTATTTTCTACCCAACAAACTCATTTCCGATGGAAAAGACGGAATCTATACACTTTGGTTCAAACCCAAAAATATTGGATATGACTTAACAGTCCAGCATTTTGATATTAATGGGGAACCTCTTTTTCATGAAGACGGAGTCATTTTTGAAAATTATACCTTTTACAGCGACTATCGCTTGATGCTTCACCCCAAAGGAGGAGTAGTCGTGATGTGGGGAGCTAACCAGGAATTGACTGACGGCATAGGAAAATCTGTCAATTTATACACCCATTACATTTCAGAAACCGGACAACTTGGTTTTGAAAATGCTCCAAAAATCGCTTTTCAGACACAAACCCAAACTACCTTTTGCCCTGGACAACAAGCAATTATTAATTTTACGGTAAACAAGACCCTTGATTTAGAAAATATTTACACCGTTTATCTGACAGATAGCACAGCCACTCGAACCAAAATTGGCAGTAATTTTTCACAAGCAATGACGGTTCAATTTCCCAAGAATTTGACACAAGGCAAATACAAACTATATGTTACCTCTACTTCTCCCGAATCAGATAGCGACACCCTATTGATTACGATAAATCCCTTGCAAAAACCCAGCATAGCATCAGATACGAATCAAATATGTGCTGGCGGAAAAATTACTTTACGGGCATCTTCTTGCCCTAATGGAAACATCCGATGGTCCAACGGAAAACTTGAAAATCCACAGATTGCCCAAATCGACAAAAATGAAACTTTCACAGCCTCCTGTGTTGCCAATGGTTGCCAATCGAGTGAAGTATCAGACAGCATAGTGATTGAGACAAAAATGTTGAGCGTAAACGCCAGTAATAGTGGTCCTTATTTTCAAGGAAACCTTGTAAAACTCAATTCAAATCCCCAATCAAACAAATCGCCTTTTACTTTTGCATGGAGTGGCCCCAGCAACTTTACATCTTCGATACAAAACCCAATGATTCTTAATGCCCAACCCGATGCAGATGGCATTTATTCTGTTAAAATATCAGACTCTACTGGTTGTTTCGGCATTGCCCAAACCGAAGTCGTCATACAGCAGGTTTTAGCCAACGAAACAGAGGCAAAACAGCTTTTCAATATTTTCCCAAACCCCGTTCGAGAGGTACTAAGCATCAAAATTCAGGCATTATCGATTCAAAATATGAGTCTGATGGATAGTCAAGGACATATTTTGCACAACCATTCGATAAACAATCCCTCACCCGAATATGTTGAAAAAATAGATGTCAGCCGATTACCTAATGGCATCTACTATATTATCATTGACCATGAAAAACAAAAGCTTGTACAAAAAGTAATAGTAAACAATTAGATTAATGCTTATTTTTGTGGCTTGATTTTATCGAAACAAAAGATTTTTATCACATATAAATTCATAAATTGTCGATGTCATTAAAAACATATTTTTTACAAGTAAAAGAAGTCATTCAAGAAACTGCCGATACCGTTAGCATTTATTTTTGGCATCCGCTCAATGAACAGATTAAATATAAAGCTGGGCAATTTATTACTATTATTGTGCCTGCTGGAGAAAATGGGAAGAAAATTCGTCGCAGTTATTCTATGTCCACCTCTCCTCACAGCGATACCTCTTTGGGAGTTACGGTGAAGCGAGTGGAAGGCGGTTTGGTATCCAATTACTTAAACGACCGTATTAAAGTAGGTGATTTTTTAGAAATCATTGAACCCATGGGTAATTTTTATCTTGAACCAGATGCCCATGCCCAACGTAATTTTGTGTTTATCGCTGCCGGAAGCGGCATCACTCCAATGATGTCGATGATAAAATCTGTGCTAAAAATAGAAACAAACTCGTCTGCCACACTTTTTTATGGAAATCGAAGTGAGGACAATATTATTTTTGCTTCTTTATTAGATGAATTAATAGAAGTTTATGGAAATCGTCTAAAAATTTATCATTACCTAAGCCAACCAAATGTATCTTGGCAAGGATTGACAGGCAGAATACAAGGAACTCGTATGGTAGAAACCTTGGTTTCTGATGAAATTAATCTCCAAGCGAGTAATTATTATTTGTGTGGACCTCATGCTTTGATGGAAGACGTAATCGACAGCCTAAAGAACACTCAAGTGCCTGAAAAACAAATACATAAAGAGAATTTCAGCACACCTATTTTGGAAGATGAACATGACGCAAATTCAGAATCAAGCGAAGCAAAAACCCACCGGGTGACTGTCAAATATGATGGTGAAACCTATGAATTTGATGTACAGCCACACCAAACTATTTTAGAGGCAGCATTGGATTTAGACATTGATTTGCCATATTCTTGTCAAGCGGGTATGTGTACGGCATGTTTGGGGACTTGTACTTCGGGGAAAGTCAAATTAGACGAAGAAGATGGATTAACCGAAAAAGAAATTCAAAGAGGACTTATTTTAACCTGCGTTGCCCATCCGATTACATCAGATGTCGTGATAGAGATTGACTAATTTTATTTATTTAATTTTATTACAAGCCATGGATACGATTTTTTCTGTGGCTTATTTTATATTAATTCACCATTAAAACACCAATTTTGTCGTGCTTTTAAAAAAAAACAAATCCCTTTTAGCAGCATCTATTTTTAGCTTTTTTCTGTTATTAACCTCATTTATTTCGCTACAAAAAGCAACAAGCTTTCGAGCTATTCCAGAAATATCAAAACAAGAACACTGGGCAGACAGCCTATTAAATACCATGACATTGGATGAAAAAATTGGACAACTATTTATGATTGCCACTTTTTCCAACCGAACAGAAACCTATTACAAGCAAGTTGAGGCGAATATTCTCAAATATCATTTGGGAGGCTTAATCTTTTTTCAGGGTGGACCTAATCGCCAAGCGAAGCTAACCAATCGTTATCAAAGTATCTCGAGAATCCCTTTACTTATCGGAATTGATGCAGAATGGGGATTAGGGATGAGATTAGACAGCACCATTGAATTTCCTAAGCAAATTACGTTGGGTGCCATACAAGACAATACTTTTGTAGAGAAATTTGGAGAAGAAATTGGCAAACAATGCAAAAGAATGGGAATTCATATCAATTTTGCACCATCAGTTGATGTCAATACCAACCCACAAAATCCCATTATCAACTATCGTTCATTTGGGGAGTCCCCTTACAATGTTGCAGAAAAAGGCATAAAATATGTTCATGGACTAAGAAAACAACAAATTTTGTCGAGTGCCAAACATTTTCCAGGACACGGCGATACAGACCAAGACTCGCACCATACTTTGCCTTGGGTTTCGCACACAAGCGAACGACTCAATGCCATAGAGCTATATCCTTTCCGACGTTTGATTTCAGACAGCGTCTCGAGTGTCATGACAGGACATTTATTCGTTCCAGCCTTAGAAGACAGAAGCAACACCCCTACTTCTATCTCTCGCCAGGTTGTCACAGAAATTATCAAAAACCAAATGGGATTCAAAGGTTTGACTGTTACGGATGCTCTAAACATGCGAGGAATTACAGCAGGTTTACAACCCGGAGAACCTGAATTATTGGCATATCTTGCAGGAAATGATATTTTGCTTCAATCGGGCAATGTTCCTGCTGCATTTGCAAAGCTCAAATCAGCTGTCGAATCTGGTCAAATCCAGGAAAACGACTTGAATTTTAGGGTAAAGAAAATCTTAAAAGCCAAATATTCCGCTGGACTCAACCGATACAAACCCATTAATTTAGCCAATTTATCTGCCGATTTGAATAGCGTTCAAGCCTTCGATGTAAAAGCCCAATTATTTGAAGAAGCCGTTACTATCATTCAAGACAAAGACAATATTTTACCCATAGTCAATCTCGACACCTGTACATTTGCTTCGGTTGCCATTAGTTCCGAACCGGGGAATGATTTTCAAAAAATGCTTAGTAAATATGCCAACTTTAGGCATTTCAGCATTCCTTTTAAACCATCAACAGAGAAAGACATTGCTTGGGTATTAGAAGAGGCTTCCAAATATAAGGTAGTGATTGTGAGCGTACACGACATGAATAGCAAGGGCGATAGAAATTATGGTGTTTCGCCTGCTACTTTATCATTTATTGACAAACTTCAGGCAAAAACGAAAATTATCGTTGTGGGATTTGGCAATCCTTATGGCATGAAATTGTACAAAGACGTTCCCAACTTGATTTGTGGTTACGAAGACCAACCCGAAGCACAGCGAGTAGTGCCTCAAATCATTTTTGGTGCATTAGCTGCCAAAGGAAAGCTTCCAGTCTCGATTTCTCATGACTACAAAATGGGAACAGGGAAAATCACGCAATCTTTGGGAAGAGTTTCTTTTGGAGGAGCTGAGCGAGTAGGCATCAATAGCCAAAAGCTAAAAGAAATTGATAAAATCGTAGCTCAAGGAATCAATAGTCAGGCTTTTCCTGGTTGCCAAGTTTTGGTTGCCCGAAAAGGTAAAGTTGTTTATCATAAAAGCTTCGGCAGGCTTCAATACGAATCTGAAACCCCTATCAATGAGGAAACTCTTTTCGACATTGCTTCCATGACAAAAGTATCTGCCACGCTACAAGCGGTGATGTTGCTAAATGAAAGAGGAGAAATTGACCTCAATGAAAAAGCTTCTGCCTATCTTCCTGAAATGAATCAGACCAACAAACAACAGCTTTCGGTGGGCGATATTTTACTCCATCAAGCAGGTTTGGTAGCCTTTGTCCCTTTTTGGCAAAAAACAAAATCGGGTACAACTTTCAGAAGTGAGTACTATACAGATGAAGCGGCACAATATAAACTTCAAGTCAGTGAACGCCTTTTTATCAAACCCATGATAAGAGACTCTGTTTGGAATTGGGTTTTAGAGTCGAAATTAATCAATCAATATGACAAATCTGGAGGATATAAATTCATTTATAGCGATTTAGGGTTATTGATTTTGCAAAAAATTGTTGAAAAAATTACGAACCAACCCATTGATGAATTTTTAGAACAAAATTTTTATGAACCCCTTGGCATGTATTCTACCTTATTTAACCCTTTGAATAGGTTTACAAAAGAGAACATTGCACCCACAGAAAAAGATTTATTATTCAGAAATGCCCAAATACAAGGCACTGTCCATGACCCCAACGCTGCTTTGTTGGGGGGTGTTGCCGGGCATGCGGGCTTGTTTAGCAATGTTTATGATTTAATCAAGCTTTTTCAAATGAACCTACAAAAAGGCTATTATGGGGGCAGACAATACCTTTTTAATAGTACCGTTCCACATTTTTCTAAAAATTACACCCAAAAAAGCCATCGAGGATTGGGATGGGACAAAGCAGAATCAGGAGCCGACCGACCGATTGTTGCCTCCACGGCATCTCCCAAAACATTTGGTCATTCGGGCTTTACAGGCACTGTGGGCTGGATTGACCCCGAAAGAGAATTAATTTTTATTTTTCTTTCAAATCGAGTATATCAAAATACCTCAAACAATAAAATCAATACCCTTAAAATTAGAAAAAGAATTCACGAGGTCATCAATGACGCTATCGAAATACTTTAATTACCCGAACTTAATTGTTGCTCCTGAAAATTTAGAAATAGAAAATCAAATGGGTCTATATATTGGTGATTCTTCTTTAGGGTATAATGCAAATGTGGCCCTGTGACAATACCCGTTGCTCCTACTTTTCCAACAACCTGACCTTTTACTACATATTTTCCTTTTTTGACAAGCACCACACTTAAATGCCCATAAATTGATTCAAATCCATAACAATGCCTTATTTTCACAAAATTGCCTAAATCTTTCTTAAAACCAGAATCAACCACTTCCCCACTTCCCGTAGCCACCGCATTTTCTCCTGTTTTTCCCTTGAGGTCAATTCCTTTATGAAAAATAGCCATTCGATGCACCGGGTGATTTCGAAATCCATAAAAAGAATTAATAGATATTTCTTTCTTCATCGGATACCCCGCTGGAATATTGTTCAACATTTGTTCTTTAAACGGATTATTGTAAATATGCTTTAATACATCATTTACATCTGCAATGGGGGTTAAAGATTTCTCCCAATAATCCATTTCAGAAACATCTTCATCCGATACAGAAAACTCTTGCGTAAAACCCAACATCGGAAAACATAATAATATCAATAATTGTGTGCTTTTTTTAATCATTTTTACCAAAATCTCCTCATTTAAAATTAAGAATACCTATCATTTCTCCAAGGATATGCCGTATTGGAATACCCTCTTTCTTCCCAAAAACCAAGTTTATTCTTAGACAAAAACTCTATTCTTTTAATCCATTTCGCACCCTTCCAAGCGTACAATTGTGGCGTTATCATCCTAGCAGGGCCTCCATGCTCTTTTGTCAGTGATTGTCCTTCTACTGTATGTACAATCATTACATCAGATTTTAATGCTTCTTCAATCGATAGATTGGTGGTGTAAGTATCGTAGCCATAGCAAAGTATGTGTGAAACAGTATCTTTGGGTTGTACTAAAGCCGCCAAATCTAGCAATCGTACCCCTTGCCAATTCATATCCATTTTCGACCACGTGGTTACGCAATGAAAATCACTTATGTCATTGGTTTGGGGCAATTGCAAAAAATCTTCCCAAGTCAATACCACAGGATTCTCAACCTCTCCATTAATAGTCAATCTCCACCTATCTTTTGAAACCTCAGGGTGGTATCCTAAATCCAAAACTGGCCATTTCTCTGTTTGATATTGCCCAACGGGTAGCTTCGGCATTCCATGTCGGTTTATTTCACCAGTACCAAGGGGATTGGAATCACTCAGAGAAGGAGTAAGCCTCATTTTTTCTTCAAATCGGCTTTTCAACTTCATTCTCGCATCAATTATTTTATTCAGTTTTTCAGAGTTTTCCATCATTTTTATATTTAATAATTCGAAATTCGGATGCTGAACCATATTTTCAGCATCCGAATAAATCAATCAAGCCTCATTTAAAAACGGATATTTATAATCTGTGGGAGATACAAAAGTTTCTTTAATGGTTCTTGCTTGTACCCATCTGTATAAATTCAGTACTGAACCCGCTTTGTCATTTGTTCCCGAAGCCCTTGCACCGCCAAAAGGTTGTTGCCCAACAACAGCCCCCGTCGGCTTGTCATTGATATAGATATTACCTGCTGCATTTACCAATTTTTTCATTGCTAAATCAATCGCATATCTATCTTTGGCAAAAATAGCTCCCGTTAAAGCATAAGGAGAAGTAGCATCTACTAGTTCAAGGGTCTTGTCGAAAGAATCTGGCTCGTATAAATAAATTGTCAGAACAGGTCCAAAAATCTCCTCACACATCGTAACATAATGAGGGTCCGAACTTAGCAACACCGTTGGTTCAACAAAATAACCTTTAGATTTATCAGCATTTCCTCCCGCAATAACCGTCACTTTATCACTTTTTTTAGCATTTTCGATATAATTTACGATTCTATCGTAGGCTTTTTCATCGATTACGGCGTTTATAAAGTTGCTAAAATCTTCTGTTCCGCCCATTTTCATTTCCGACAAATCACGTATCATTTTTTGCTTTACCTCCTCCCATAGATTTGTTGGAATATAAGCCCTCGATGCTGCCGAACATTTTTGTCCTTGATATTCAAAAGCTCCCCTTACCAAGGCTGTCGCAAGTGCCTCTGCCGATGCCGAAGGGTGAGCAATCACAAAGTCTTTCCCCCCTGTTTCTCCTACTATTCTTGGATATGTTTTATAGGTATGAATATTTTCGCCAATAGTTTTCCAGATTGTTTGAAACACCTTTGTGCTTCCAGTAAAATGAATGCCCGCAAAATCAGGATGTTTAAAAATAACATCTCCGGCAAGAGGGCCATCTACATATATCAAATTAATAACACCTGCTGGTAATCCTGCCTCGATGAGGATATCCATGATAACTTTGGCAGAATATATTTGAGTATATGCTGGTTTCCATACACTTACATTCCCCATCATAACAGCTGAAATTGGCAAATTTCCTGCAATCGCCGTAAAATTAAAAGGTGTCAAAGCAAATACAAATCCTTCCAAAGGTCTGTACTCTGTTCGATTCCAAACACCTTTAGAAGAATCTGGCTGCCCCTGATATATTTGTTGCATGTACGCAACATTAAAACGCAAGAAGTCGATTAATTCACAAGCTGCATCGATTTCTGCTTGAAATACATTTTTAGATTGTCCAAGCATGGTTGCGGCATTGATTTTTGCACGGTACGGCCCCGCAATTAAATCAGCGGCTTTTAAGAAAATCCCAGCACGGTGTTCCCAAGAGAGGTTTGCCCATTGGTCTTTTGCTTGTAATGCTGCCTCAATTGCAGCTTTTACATGAGAAGCGTCCCCTTCGCTTGCATAGCCTAATATATGTTGGTGGTCATGCGGAGGCGACAGTTTGATTTTATTTTCAGTTGTTGTTTCTTTCCCATTGATATACATCGGTATCTCTAATACTTTGCTACGAGCCTCATCAAGTGCTTGTTTCAAAGCTATTTTTTCGGGAGAGCCGGGTAAATAATTCAAGACTGGCTCATTGACCGGCTTAGGAACATCGAAAAGTGCATTGTTCATTGTTGAAGAGTTTATTGGTTTATTGATGAAGTAAAATTACTGATTAACTCAATTAACGGAAAATAAAATTCATTTTTAGCAAAATCCTTATTTATTGGCAATTATTTTATTGAATTTGCCAGAAAAAATAGTCAATTTTTCCTTCTTTATTTATGTTATTTGAAGCTCCAAGCGATATTCTCTTGGCGTTTTCCCTTTCATTTGCTTGAATATTTTGCTGAAATGTGAGATATTGTTAAAACCAACGCCATAGCAAGCATCTGTAATAGAAATATTGCTATGTAAAAGCCTACAAGCCTGATTGATTCGGTATTCATTGACAAAATCGGTGTAAGTAATATGTGTAATTTTCTTGAAATACCTGCAAAAAGAAGGGATGGTAAGGTTTGCCAAATCAGCTACTTGTTGCATATTTATTTCATTTTTATAATTTTTTTCAACAAATTCATACACTTTATTGATTCTATCTTCGTCTTTATGGCTGAAATCAAAATTTCTTTCGCCCGAATTTAAAATTTTATACTCGCTTGCACTTGCCAATAAATTCAGAATATTTAACAATTCTATTAATCGTTCAAAATGGCTCATTTTTAGCATTTTAAGCAATTTCTGACCAACAACCTTTCGTTCTTTTCCTAGAAAAGACAATCCTCTTTTAGCCTTTTCAAAAAGTCCTGCAACAGCTTGCAATTCGGGTTTTTGAAAAAAATCTTCACCCAAAAAATCACTTCTGATTTGCACCACAATCTCCTCGTGTTCTCCAATTACGCCATACCCGAACCCCGTATGTGGCAAATTAGGCCCAATGAATACCAATTCTCCTTCTTCGTAGTTTTTCAGATGTTCGCCAATATGTAATTTACCTGAGCCTTTTCTCACAAATACTATTTCAAATTCTGGGTGATAGTGCCAAAAATACCTGTCATTTTCCGATTTCCAGTGAATTAATCGAAATGAACTACCCGAATCTGGAGATATTTTTTCATATTCAACTTTCATGCTATACCTAAATTGACATTATTCTACCGACAAAGGTAAAAACAATGTTAATGAAGAACAAATATTGGACAACTATGTGTTAGTTTAATTTAAAAAATCATTGCAATTTTGTATCGAAAAAAATTGATTACCTTTCCGAGACTCGGAAATATACTTTACCTATAAGAATGAAATAAGCGAGTAATCCCAATTACCCGCTTATTTTTTACCAAGAAACGCTAACATTTTATCTATTGCCATTCCCCTGTGGCTGATGGGATTTTTCTCCTCCATTGTCATTTCTGCAAATGTTTTATGAAAACCATCCGGAATAAAGATTGGGTCATAGCCAAATCCTTCCGAGCCATATTTTTCACGAGTGATTTTTCCACGGACAATACCCTCAAACTGATTTACAGCACCGTTGAGAATCAAAGTAATCACACATCTAAATTGAGCCCCCCGTTGCTCGACATTTTCCAACTGGCTCAATACTTTTGCTATATTTTTTTCATGATTTCCATGCTCTCCAGCATATCTTGCCGAAAACACCCCGGTTCGCCATTCAAGGCATCAATTTCCAAACCCGAATCATCAGCAATACAATCAAAGCCATATTTTTCCTTGATATAACTTGCTTTTTGCCATGAATTACCATCAAAGGTATTCATAGTTTCAGGGATGTCATCAAAACATGAAATTTGGTTCAATGTCAATAATTCAAAATTATTACCTAACAAAGCCTGCATTTCTTCGACTTTATGTGCGTTGTTGGTTGCTAAACAAAGTTTCATTCAAATAAATAATCAATTCCATAAATATTATACAGCACTGCCTTCTTTCATTTTTTCGGCATTATCCGCAATTCTCAATTGCTCGATAAACCCACCAATATCTCCTTCCATGACACTTGGCAAATTATATACAGTATATCCAATCCGGTGGTCAGTGACTCGGCTTTGGGCATAATTATAAGTTCTGATTTTATCCGACCGATCTCCTTTCCCCACCAACCCCTTTCTTTCGGCAGAAATTGCTTCATTGTGCTTGGTCATTTCCATTTCATATAACCTCGAACGCAATACCGACAAAGCCTTTTCTCTATTTTTTATTTGAGAGCGTTCATCTTGACACGAAACCGTGATTCCAGAAGGAATATGAACCATTCTGACAGCAGAATAGGTTGTATTGACAGATTGCCCCCCCGCCCCTGACGAGCAAAATGTATCTACACGTACATCATTCATATTGATACTTAGGTCTATCTCATCTGCTTCTGGCAAAGCCGCAACCGTTGCTGCCGAAGTATGTACCCTGCCTTGCGACTCTGTTGCCGGAACACGCTGTACCCGATGCACCCCCGACTCATATTTTAGTTTTCCATATACATCTTCTCCTTCCACTTGTACCACAATTTCTTTATATCCTCCGGCAGTTCCTTCATTATGGTCGAGTAAGGTCATTGACCAGCCCGGTTGTTTTTCGATGAATTTCTGATACATTCTGAATAAATCTCCTGCAAAAATAGAAGCTTCATCTCCGCCTGTTCCAGCTCTAATTTCCAAAATCACATTTTTGCTATCATTCGGGTCTTTAGGTATCAGCAACTCCTTCAGCACACCCTCCAGTGCTTCTCTTTGAGGCACCAGCGTATCTAGTTCTTCTTTTGCCAGCTCTCTCAGCTCTTCATCTTTTTCGTTGGCAATGATATCCTTTGCTCCCTCTATATTTGAAAGAACATTTTTATAATTTTTGTATTGATGTACAATTTTTTCCAAGTCTTTATACTCTTTGCTCAATCGAGTGAACTTGGTCATATCCGACACGACCTCGGGCATAGTAATTTGCTGAGAAACCTCCTCAAATCTTTCTTTGATTGCCTCTAATTTATCTAACATTTTTAGTAATTATTAAGATTTCAAACAGCTTCTACCATTAGAATCATTTTAAAAAATCAATGAAGCTATTCTGCATACTTTGCTGAAATATTTCACAAAATTACAATTTATCTTTTGTACTTATACCAAATACACCGAACGAAAAACAGATTTTATTCCTAAAAAAGAAAAAAGGTTGCACGCAAAGCATACAACCTTTAAGAATCATCCTCTTTTTTAACCAAAACTACATGACCATTCAATCACGTAATATATCAATTAGAATAAGCATACATTTGTAAGCTATCCTTAAGTTCTTTTCGTGCGATATGGATTCTATTTTTTACTGTCCCCATCGGGATATCTAATTTTATTGCAATTTCATGATATTTAAAACCATTGAAATACATCATAAACGGAACCCGACAAGATTCATCTAACTTTTCGACCGCTTTTTGAATATCCTCCATGGTAAAAGCAGAGTAAGCATTATTTTCTACCATGCTATCAGATGAATTGATATAATGCAAATTATCAGTGGTGTCTATAAATGTATTTCTTTTCACCGAACGCTGGTAATTCGTAATAAAAGTATTTTTCATGATGGTATAAAGCCATGCTTTTAAATTCGTACCTTCGGCGTACTTATCTCTGTTTAAAAAAGCTTTCATCAATGTATCCTGAAGCAAATCATTCGCATCTTCATAGTCTTTTGTTAGCCTCATGGCAAAAGGCTTCAACATTTTTGATGTTTTCGAGATAGCAAAATTAAATTCTATAGCTGTCATATCTTGTTGATGTTTTTTTTATCAAAGTTAAACAAAATAAATTTACATTTCCAAAAAATATAAGAAAAAATATTCAAAAACTTAACAATATGCCATATTTTTCATTTTAAGCAATTATTGACTGTTTATTTTATATTAAAATTACTTAAACAACAATCAAATTTAAAAATAGATTTAAAAAGTTTATATTTTTCTCTGCTAAACATTTTTACTTAACTTTGACAAACAAACTATCAATTCTATCAACTCATGCTAAAACTTGGATTTGTAAGTGCTATTTTAGCCGACTTTGGCTTTGAGCACGTCGTTAATTTTGCTGCCGAACACGATTTTTCTTGTTTGGAAATAATGTGTTGGCCCAAGGAAGGGGGAGAACAACGCAGGTATGCTGGCGTTACGCACATTGATGTAGAACAATTGCTTCCTCACGAAGTCAATTACATTAAAAATTATTTACACGAAAAAAAAATCAGTATTTCGGGTCTAGGATATTACCCGAATCCATTAGACCCCGACAAAAATAAGTCTGAGTTTTATATCGAACACATCAAAAAGGTGATTCGGGCTTGCAATACTTTGGGTATCCCTGTAATGAATACATTTATTGGACGCAACCCTTCTTTAAATATCCCCGACAATCTTGAACTATTTAAAAAACTTTGGAAACCTATCATCCAAACAGCTGAACAAGAAGACATAAAAATTGGAATCGAAAATTGTCCGATGTTTTTTACGAACGATGAATGGCCCGGGGGCAAAAATTTAGCCATTTCTCCAGCTGTATGGAATCAAATGTTTGAAATTTTCCCAACAAAACTTTTTGGACTTAATTATGACCCTTCTCACATGATTTTTCAAATGATGGACGAGATAAAGCCTATTTACCAGTACAAACATCGATTGCACCACATCCACCTGAAAGATGTCAAAGTATATAAAGAAAAACTAGACCAAGTAGGGATTTTGGCAAATCCTTTGGAATATCATTCTCCAAAACTTCCAGGATTGGGAGAT
>CAYUFZ010000005.1:20308-23369 GCA_964444025.1 uncultured Emticicia sp. | reverse complement strand
GAGATTAATGTTCAGACTCAGGCCAGCTTCGTATATACCAATAAATTTTTTCCGGAAAGCCTCATTGGAAGTGATATTGGGGATGCCAGCATTCAGGCGTATGGAAAATTTAGGCATTTCTATGCGTATATCCTTTGGAATATCATTCTCCAAAACTTCCAGGATTGGGAGATGTCAGATGGGGAGCTTTTTTCGCCGCCCTAACGGATGTTCGTTATAGAGGACCAGTCGTGATAGAAGTAGAAGATAAAGCTTATGAAGGTAGCCCATCGGATATCACCAAAGCCATCTTACAAAGTAGAAATTACATTAGACAATTTTTGCCTTAATTTGGCACATGAAACAATACCAAAGCAGCCATCCCCTGAAAAATATGGCTGCTTTTACAATAATATCTCGCATAAATTATGTAAACCACACTAAAATAGCGAAATTTGGGGTTTATAATTTCCATAAAAATTTCTTAATAATTCTCTAAAATGTCTATTTCAGAAATTTATCAAATATTCAAAACCTGCACTGGCGTTTCGACAGATACCCGAAACATACAAGCAGGGGTTTTATTTTTTGCTCTCAAAGGAGACAATTTCAATGCCAACAAATTTGCATCAGAGGCTCTCGCCAAAGGAGCAAGCCATGTAATTATTGATGAAGCCGAATATGCTACCGACGACAGATGTATTTTGGTAGGAAATGCCCTATATACTTTACAAGAACTTGCAAACTTCCACCGCAAACAATTCAATATTCCGATAGTTGGAATGACAGGCTCTAACGGCAAAACAACCTCCAAAGAATTAGTGGCTGCTGTTTTATCAAAAAAATACAATACTTATTATACCAAAGGTAATCTAAATAATCATATAGGAGTTCCGCTAACTTTATTGGGTTTAAATCAATCACACGAGATAGCTGTCATCGAAATGGGAGCGAATCATCAAGGAGAAATTCGTGATTTGTGCAGTATCTGCGAACCCACGCACGGATTTATCACCAACATAGGAAAGGCTCACTTGGAGGGCTTCGGAGGATTAGAAGGCGTAAAAAAGGGCAAGGGAGAACTCTTTGACTTTCTTTCTAAATCCGGTGGCACAGTATTTGTCAATGCACAAAATCAAACGCTCAATTTGATGGCTACTACTCGTATTTTTAAGGAGAGAATATCCTATTTAGAAGATAGCTATTACCTTTTGGTTGAGGAATCACCATTCGTTGTCTTTTCGTTTGAGAATAAATTATATAAAACTCATCTTCCGGGAAGTTACAACTTTGAAAATATTGCAACGGCATTGGCTGTTGGCGATTATTTTGACGTACCAAAAGAATTAGCCCATGAAGCTGTTTGTCAGTATAATCCCGACAATAATCGTTCTCAATTCATCGAGCAAGGAAACAATAAAATTCTTTTGGATGCTTATAATGCCAACCCTTCGTCTATGGTAGCCTCTTTATCAAATTTCGAAAAATTAATCACTGAAAAGCAAAAGGTAGTTATTTTAGGAGATATGTTTGAATTGGGGGACGAAGCCCCTTCCGAGCATGAACTCATCGGAAAGCTAATTTCTGAATCTTCTTTTGATTTGGTTGTTTTATTCGGTCCGCTCATGTCTTATGCCTTAAAATATCTTCCAAATGCTTTTTATTTTACCGATAAATTTTCGCTTCATAATTGGCTTCAAGACAAAAAGCTTGAAAATAGCTTTATTCTCGTCAAAGGTTCAAGAGGTGTTAAATTAGAAACCGTCTTACCCTTTATCCAATGATACATTTCTGCTATATCAACAATCAAATAATGCCAATATCAGAAGCAAGCATAAGAATCAACGATTTGGGTTTGTTGAGAGCTTATGGCATTTTTGATTACTTTCGCACGTATAAAAAAAGGCCATTTTTATGGGATTGGTATTGGGAAAGGTTTGAAAATTCTGCCAAATCAATGAATTTAGAGATTCCTTTGTCCAAGCAACAAACCTCTGATATCATTCAAGAACTTATCAAATTAACAGAAAAAGAGGATTGCGGTGTAAGATTAATTTTAACTGGAGGTTATTCTGACAATAGCATTTCTAGTGTCTCTCCCAATTTTATGATTCTGACAGAGGACATTCATTCTCCCAAACCTGAAGAATATTCAAAAGGAATAAAAGTAATTTCTTACGAGTATCAGCGAGACCTTCCAGATGTTAAAAGTACAGATTATAAACATTTAATGCTCCTTCAAAAACAATTAAAGGCTCAAAATGCAACAGATGTATTGTTTTATCAACAAGCAAAAATTAGCGAATTGAGCAGAAGCAACCTATTTATGATTAAAAACGAGGTGATAAGTACACCCAAAGACCATATTCTAAAAGGAGTAACTAGGAGATTGATTTTAGAATTAATCAAAGACAAATACGAGCTAATCGAAAGAGATATTTCATTGGAAGAAGTTTTCGGGGCAGACGAAGTATTTACGACAAGCTCCACCAAACAAATTTTGCCAATCAATACAATCGATTCGATTCAGCTTAAAAATGAACGAATAATTACGAATCAATTATTTGACTTATTACAAGATTTCATTTTGAATAGAGCATAAAACAAAAAACCTTGTACCGAAATACAAGGTTTTTCTGCAATAATTTTAAAAAAAATTATTTCTTAGTTGTATCAGCAGCAGCTGTAGTATCAACAGCAGCAGCAGCAGTATCAACAGCTACAGCAGCAGTAGAATCAGCTGTTTCAGCTGGTTTAGAAGTACAAGCAGCTAAAGAAGCTACAGAAGCTACAAATAAGATTGCGATTAATTTTTTCATTTTATTTTGTTTTTAAGGTTTAAAACGCAGTACAAATTTAAGTTCTTTTTAAGTTAATTTCCAAATATTTTCTCTCGTTTTCATTTCTTTTGGGCTTTATAGCCCTTGCTGGAGTACTTCAAAAAGGGCCACTTGCAAGCCTGCTTTATAAACCTTCTATTTCATTTAGAGGTGAATACTGGCAAGCAGGAATTAATATGGCCAAGGATCATATGTTGTTTGGAATAGGTTTGGATTCATACGGACTTTACTATCGCCAGTAT
>CAYUFZ010000005.1:6653-20298 GCA_964444025.1 uncultured Emticicia sp. | reverse complement strand
TAGTAAAAAAACATAATCAATCAGTTTGTCAAATTAAGGACAAATAATATCTAATTTTAGTACAAAAATTCAGACCCTTGCCTTAATTTTATCATAAATTCCAGTATTTCTAAAGGTCAAAAATTTATGTCCATAATAATTTGCAAAAAAGCTAAAACCCATTCCTGTGAGGTGCGATGCTTTCTCTCTCAAGAAAAGAGATTGTTTGGCAAACAATGGATTGGCGACATAATCCAAAGTAATGGAAGATATCGCAACCTGAATTCCGAGTGCAACAGCTGCAATTATCAAATATTTGATTGATTCTCGTTTGGAATTGCCAGATTCTTTTGCAGAGAATGCAAAAACTTTTGCGGGGATAAAACTTACCACCGTGGCTGTTAAATACCCTGCAAAAACACTTAAATTGAATGCTGGCTTATCCCCATATCCTAAAGAAACAAAGAGCATCTTATACGGTATTTGAGAAATGAAATTAGTACCAGCACCTAAAATTGCCGTCAAAAAGAATAAAATAAAACCTTTTAGTTCTTTGTTCTTTATTTTATCAAAAAATTTCAAATTATTATTTTTTGGAATATTCTAAACGAAAAAAATCAAATTAGCGAACGTAATAAATCAGGATATACACCCAACACAATGATTAATAACGACAGGAGTCCGAGAATAATTTTATTAAAAGTAGAAATCTCAATGACATCTCCCTCCGCTTCTTTCATATAAACAGCGATAATCGGTTTGAAGTAATAATAAATCCCTACCGCCGACATCAATATTGACACAATCAACAGCCAAAAATACGACTTAGTTGCCACATCCGCAAAAACATAGAATTTTGCCCAAAAACCAGCTGTCAGAGGAATTCCCGCCATCGACAACATTGAGATTGTTAAGACCAAAGCAAGAAATGAGTTTTTCTTTGCCAAACCATTTAAAACAGAAATTCCCTCATTTGGACGACCATCCAACAATTGTGTCTGAGAAACCAGAATCAACACAGCAAAAGCAGCTATCGTCGCCAATGAATAAGACAATGAATAAAAAACCACAGAAGAACCAGAATTGACATTCAGCCCTACCACAGCGAGCAACATATATCCTGCATGAGAAATACTTGAAAAAGCCAACATTCTTTTGAAGCTTGACTGAGCCGCCGCACTAATATTACCCACAACCATACTCAAGATTGCCATCATCACGACCATTACCCACCAAAAGCTATAAAGAGGCGAGAACGACTCTTCCAAAACCCTATAAATCGCTGCAAAACCAGCCGTTTTTACAATCGTTGCCATAAATGAAGTAAAGAGAGTTGGAGCTCCCTCGTACACATCAGGTGTCCAAAAGTGAAAAGGAGCAGCAGAAACCTTAAACAACATCCCTATCAATAAAAACGAAACCCCAACATATAAAAATACAGGTCTAACATCCGTAAAAGGCTGTAACAACAAATCTTTGGCATCAGAAATATCAAAAGTATAATTAGCACCATAAAGCATCGCTATTCCAAACAACATGATACCCGTAGCAAAAGACCCCATCAAAAAGTATTTCAAGGCAGCCTCATTCCCTCTTAAATTTCTCTTATCACTTCCCGTCAGAATATACATGGATACAGAAAGTATCTCCACGCCAACAAAAAGCATGATTAAATTTTGGAAATTAGTCATCATAATTGCCCCAACTACCGAAAACTGCAATATTGCCAAATACTCCGCAGGCTGGGCATGTTCGTCATCGATAAAACCTTTTGACATGCTAATAATTAAGAATGCCGATAATAAAATAATCGAACTGAACACAATTGACAAATTGTTTACTTCAAGCATACCATAAAAGTATAAACCCGGAGCATTCCAATCGACAAAGCCAGAAAACAAAGCCAAAAGGATGAACAATAAAGTAGCAGGCAGTAAAACTTTCTTTGATTTCAGGAACCCTAAAAACAAAGTCACTAAGCCAGAAATTGAGAGTACTAATATCGGATACATCTGTTAATTATTCTAAATCTTAATTTTAATAAGAATGTTAATATTATCAATTGATTAGCCCTTTCAAACCAAAAAGCCAATTAGAACGCATTATTTATTACAAGAATTAAAATTTATTTGATTGATTGTAACAAAGCACTAACGGCAGGCTCGGTTATTTTCAAAAATAAATTCGGAAAAATACCCATCAATAATACTACGATTACGATTGGTAAAAGCACCGCTACTTCAGAACCACTGATATCATCAAAATTTTCGGTAGAAGCAGACAATGTACCAAACATTGAACGTTGCATCAAACGTAACATATAGACAGCTCCAAAAATAATAGTCAATCCTGCAATGCCCCCAAGCCACATATTTTTGTCATAAACAGCCTTCAACAACAAAAACTCTCCGACAAAACCATTGGTCAAAGGTAAAGCAACAGAGCCGAGCATGATTACCATAAAAAATATTGTCAGCTTTGGAGCTTTCTGCGTAATGCCACCTAAAGAATGAAGCTCCCTCGTGCCGGTTCTATCAAATATAATTTTAACAACATAAAATAAACCGACAGCATTGACACCATGAGCTAGCATTTGAAAAACCGCCCCTTGAATACCTTCTTGAGAAGCAGAAAAAACACCCGCAGCCATCAATCCCATGTGTGCAAAAGAAGAATAGGCAATCAATCGTTTGATATTGTTTTGCTGAACAGCAATAATAGAACCATAAACCAATCCAACAACCGACAAAACCATGGCAAAAGTTGCATGCCCAGCCAAACCTAAAGGAGACAATGGCAATGCGATGCGTATCAAACCATAAACTCCCATTTTCGACAACAAGCCCGAAAGTAACATCGTAGCAGGTGTAGGCGACTCTGTATAAGCATCAGGCTGCCAAGTATGAAATGGAAAAAGAGGCATCTTAATGGCAAATGCAACAAAAAAACCTGCAAATAAATATCCTTGAGTCGATGGCGACAATAATTTAGCTGTATTATTCAGTTGAACCAAATCAGCACTGACACCTTTTGAGTATAAAAATACAATAGAAACAAGCATGAATAAACTTCCGAAAATAGTATAAGCAAACATCTTAAATGTTATTTTCGGAGCATTACTTCCCCCCCAAAGAGCAGCAATGAAATAAACAGGCACCAATGCGGCTTCAAAGAAAAAATAAAATAAAAATATATCACGGGCCAAAAACACACCGCTCAAAGCTGCACTTGTCAATAATATCAACCCATAAAACGAATACGAATTTTTGTATTCTTGCTTGAATGTGGAAAGAATAATCAGAGGAGTTAAAAAACTCGTCAATAAAACCATCACCAAACTAATGCCATCCAAAGACAGCTGAAAGTTAATATTCAATCCTTTCATCCAAACAAACTTCACCTCTTCGGTTGTATTGGAATGAAATGTAAAAAAAGCAGTCAGAGCAACCAAAAATGTTGCTATTGATGAAACAAGAGCTATGTTTTTTACAAGACCTGCCGAGCTTTTTTTCAAGCCAAATAGCAACAAGCTGCTAACTAAAGGTATAAATATGAGTGTAAGTGCCAACATTCGAAATTATTTTTTAATGCTATTAAAAATCGTAATCGTTGAGAATTTATTTCATTCCCACAAATACTTTGATTGTTTCCAAAACTTGATAACCTAAATTGATTCCTAAAACAACTGCAATACCAATCACCATGGCAAACAAATAAAGACCAATTCCACCAGATTGAAGCTTACGCAATTTATCTGCAGAGAATACTACCATTCCAGCAACACCACGCACCAAACCATCTACCACCCTATTTTCAACAATTTGAGAAAATAAAAGAGACAAATGTTTGGTAGGATTTATAAAAATTGCCTGATATAGCTCATCTACATAATATTTATTATAGATAACTTTTTGCAATCCACTTATTTCTGAATCTTCAGCAGGAATATTTTTATTGTTTCCATAGACTAAAAAAGCAATCAAGATAGAAATTGCAGCAGCCGCTACCGAAATGCCCATCAACATCCATTCTGTTGAATGCTCCATTGGATGTCCACCGAATTCAGGAGAAACAGCCTTAGAACCTTCATAAAGCGGGGCTAAAAAATCGGATAAGAGATGCGGAGCATGAAAAATCTCAGGCATACCTATCAATCCTCCCACCACAGACAATAAAGCCAATACCACCAACGGCATAGTCATGCTTGAAGGAGATTCGTGCAAATGATGCTCTTGCTCGTGCGTTCCTCTGAACTCCCCTCTAAAAGTTAAGAAATATAATCTAAACATGTAAAAAGCTGTCATCATAGAACCCAACACTGCCAAGCCCCACATCAATTTGTTATGCTCATATACATGGGCTAAAATTTCATCTTTTGAGAAAAAACCTGCAAAAGGAGGAATTCCCGAAATAGCGATTGTTCCTATCAAAAAAGTGATAGCAGTAACTTTAATTTTCCCGGCTAAACCACCCATTTTTCTAATATCTTGTTCACCTCCCATGGCATGAATCACACTACCAGCCCCTAAAAACAATAAAGCTTTGAAAAAAGCATGCGTAACAACATGGAAGAAACCAGACGTATAAGCAGACACACCCATCGCCATAAACATATATCCTAATTGACTAACTGTTGAGTAAGCCAATACTTTTTTAATATCATTTTGAAAAATACCGATAGTTGCAGCAAATACTGCTGTCGCTACCCCCACCCAAGCAACCAACTCAAGTGTACCAGGAGAAAGAGTATATAGTATATTAGATCGAACAATCATGTAAAGCCCTGAAGTAACCATTGTTGCGGCGTGAATCAAGGCTGAAACCGGTGTTGGACCAGCCATGGCATCAGGCAACCAAGTATATAAAGGAATTTGAGCAGATTTACCCATTGCACCGATAAACAAGAAAAAAGTAATCGCTGCCACGGCACTATTTCCTACCGAAAGCCCTTTCGCTTTTTCGAATACCTGCAAATACTCCACTGTTCCAAAATTACTGATAATCAAGAAGATACCTATCAAAAACCCCAAATCACCGACCCTATTCATGATGAAAGCCTTGCGAGCAGCATTTCCATATTCAGTATTTTTATTCCAAAATCCAATGAGAAGATACGAACAAAGTCCGACACCTTCCCAACCGATAAACATGACGACATAATTTGACCCCATCACGAGCAATAACATCGAAAATAAAAACAAGTTCAAGAAAGCAAAAAACTTACCAAACCCTTCATCTTCGTGCATGTATCCCATGGAATAAATATGAATCAAAGTCCCTACGCCCGTCACCACAAATAACATCAATATAGACAATTGGTCGATTTGAAACGAAAAATTAATGTGCAAAGCCCCAACCGTAATCCAATCAAACACTTCCACAACGATAGGTTGTTTGGAAACTACAAATAGCCCAAAAGTATAACATGTAGCTAAGAGCGAGAGAAAAGCAGCCCCAATGCCTATGGCACTTGCCAAACTTTTCGAAATTTTACGAAAGCCTAATCCATTGATTAAGAAACCAAGAAAAGGAAACAGAGGTATAAGTTTTATTAATAACATATTTATGATGTATGCTTATTTTATCAAAAGAAAATTATTGCGTTACGCACGTCTGTCAATCTTACCACTTTAATTTATCCAATAGACTTACATCAATCGAGCGGATATTTCGATAAATCATGACAATAATTGCTAGCCCCACAGCTACTTCAGCAGCAGCAACCGCCATGATGAAAAATACAAAAACCTGGCCAGCAGGGTCTGAACGGTAAGATGAAAAAGCTACCAAAAGCAAATTAACAGCATTTAACATCAACTCTACCGACATAAAAATAATGATTGCGTTGCGACGGATAAGAACTCCCACCACTCCTATGATAAACAAAATACTCGCCAATAATACATAATTGATGAGAGGTATTTGAAAAATATCAGGTATTTGACTTTGCATTGTTTTATTAATTTACTTAATTAAATTTCTGAAAAAAAGATTTTTTTGAAACGTTGTCGCAAAAATAAACAATATTCGTTTTGTTCGTTTGCTTTTTCTTAAAATTGTTATTTATCTAACATCATTTTTAATTTAATCTCAGTCAATTTTCGTTTGGTATCCAATGGAAAATCTCCATTAATCATCCAATCATAATATTGCGGTTCTTGTTTCAGCACGGTTTTAACAGGCTTGCCATTGTGCTTTCCAAAGTTAAACACAATTTCACCATCTTTGTTTAAAGCCAATCTTTGTGCAAAATCAACAATACTCGAAGAGGTCAGCTGATGAAGGGTTTCCATGTCATTCTTCACAGGTTCATATTCTTCACCTTTATCATTCTTTATTTTTACACCTTCATATTTATCCACTTGAGCACAAAGTACCTCTAAAGTTGCCAACGTATCTACTTCTGCACTATGGGCATTTTCTAAGGTTTTGTGACAAAAAAACTTGTACGCTGCCGACAAAGTTCGTGGCTCCATCAGATGAAAAATTCGCTGGGCATCTATTAATTTTCGATTTTTAATGTCAAAATCAATATCCATTCGTAAAAACTCTTCTACCAACATCGGCACATCAAATCGATTGCTATTGAAGCCTGCCAAATCACAACCATCCAAAAACTGAGCCAAAGCCCTACCTATCTGCTTGAATGTCGGGGCATCTTTTACATCTTCATCATAAATACCGTGAATCATACTCACCTCCGGAGGAATTGGAATACCTGGATTAATCAATTTGGTCTTTACTTCTACGGTACCATCAATTTTTGCTTTCGCAATACATAATTCTACTATTCTATCTTTGGCAACATTCACCCCGGTAGTTTCCAAATCTATTACTGCCAAAGGTTTGCGTAGTTTGAGTGTATGTGTAAGCATTTTGTATTTTGTTATTCAATGCACAAAGTTAGGGATTTAATGATAATTATAACGGTTTGTAATTATAAAAAACTCAATTTCCTGATTCTATGTTTTTTAAATTGTAATTTTTGATTCAAATTTCCGTTTTGTGTTTAATCTTATACAGCATTTTTTTTGTGTTGGTCGATAAAATACCTGTGTTTTTCCCCTGAAAATCAAGTAAGATTAAAATAAATCATGATTATAGCGTAACTTTGAGTCGCTGTTTACTATTGATAGAACTATTATATTCAGAGTATGAAAAAAAAGTTGTTGATTCATATTTCCGTAGTATTGGGAATTATTTTGGCAAATTACCTAGCCACTGTTTATTTTTTCCGTATCGACCTAACCCAAGACAAAAGATATACTTTGTCTGAGGCGGGTCAAAATCTTTTAAAAAATCTAAGTAAAAGCGATGCCTCAAAAGAAGTATTTATCAAGGTATATCTGGATGGCGAAGAACTTCCGGGAGGTTTCGAACGCCTCAAAAGGGCTGTCAGAGAAACCCTGGAGGATTTTAAAGCGTTTGGAGGAAATAATATCAATTATACATTCATCGACCCAAATGCAGCAAGCACCTCCCAAAAAAGGGAAGAGCTTTTGATGAATTTAGCTAAAAAAGGACTTAATCCCACTCGTATTGTCGATAATAAAAATGGAAGACAAATCGAAAATATCATTTTCCCTTATGCCATTGTCAGTGCTGAAGGAAAAGAAATCCCTGTTTTGTTGCTAAAAGGAACTCAGGGTAAAACAGCTGAAGAAAAACTAAACCAATCGTGTGAAAATGTAGAGTATGAGCTGGCTTCTGCTATTCGAAAATTAATCATTTCTGAAAGAAAAAAAATTGGCTTATTGACCGAATTTACTGATTTAAGACCCATCTATTTTTCAGATTTAATAGCATCATTACAAGAAAGGTATGATTTATTTATCATTGATGCCAAAAAATCGCCTACTTTTCAAGGATTAGACGCTATTATTTTACCTAAGCCTAACAAAGCCATTGACGACAGTACTAAGTTTAAAATAGATCAGTTTATCATGAATGGCGGAAGAGGCTTATTTTTTGTAGATGGCTTACAGGTGGATTCTATTAGCTTGGAAGGAAATTATGCCAAAACCAATGACCTCAATCTCTCTGATTTGCTGTTCAAATATGGTGTTCGTATCAATCCTAATTTGGTTAAGGACGGAATTAATTGTGCCATGATTCCGATGGTCGTTGGCGATTTGGGCGACAAACCCAATATCCAGCCGATGCCATTTAGATTTTTTCCACTAATCAATCACACTGGAAACAATCTGATTACCAATAACTTAGACCTAATCCTAAGCAAATATCCATCTAATATCGACACTGTTCGGGCAGATGGAATCAAGAAAACACCTTTATTGGTGACTTCGCCTTATACCAAACTGGTAAAAGCACCTACTTTTATTGCCTTCAATGAGGCTGCCAAAGAAACAGACCCCAAAGATTATCAATCGGGGATTCAGACGATTGCTTATTTATTGGAAGGAAAATTCCAATCTTTATATAAAAGTAGCTACTTGGGTTTCGGAAAAAAACCCAGTGATTTCAAAGCCAATGGCGAAGAAAGTAAAATTATTATTTGTGCAGACGGAGACTTGGTTGTCAATGATTTTAGTAGCAAGACAGGTAATCCCTATCCGATGGGATACGATAAGACATCACAACATGTATTTGGAAACAAAGATTTTGTGATGAATGCCATTGATTATTTGATAGACGAAAATGGGGTCATTCAATCGAAAAACAAAGAAGTAACACTCCGACCGCTTGATAAAATCAGGGCAAGGGAAGAAAGAAGCTTTTGGCAAATTATCAATATTGTCTTGCCTGTTACTTTAGTGGTATTTTTGGGTCTAATGATTAATCTTTGGCGAAAAAATAATTACTCTAAAAAATAAATATTTATTACTATGCACAAAAATTGGATACTAACCGCTTTGACGGTCTCTATGTTTGCTTGTACCACTGAGCAAAAAACCAATAAAATTTCAGAAAAACAACAATCTGACACAAGCATGAAGACAGGAAATGATGCAGATGAACACGGTTGCAAACCCAGCACTGGCTACACGTGGTCTGTTATAAAAAATGATTGCATTAGGATTTGGGAAAGTGGCACACAACTTCAGCCTATCGGAACAACAAGCGAGGGAGAGGCTCAATTTATTGCTTGTGCCATTGTAAGCGAAGACCATACCCAAGCGGAGCTTTTTTTGAAAGATATAAAGGGCAGTATTTTGCTGGAGTCATCCAAGACCTCGGCGGATACATATACTCATGCCGACGGCTATGAGCTTTCTGTGACAGACAAAAGATGGGAATTGAAAAAGAACGGAAAACTTATCTACATTAAAAAATAATTCCAAAAAACAATCATGAAATAGTACAAAAAGGCTTATTAAAGCCTTTTTTTGTGCAAAATAGCGGAATTTTACCAATTTATTTATTTTTTTTTAATCTCCAATATTTAATACAAATTAGATTATTCTTAGAAAAAAACATCAATAATTAATATATTTTATAACGAAAGGAACATTTTATTTTTTTTCATTGTTGAAAAATAAATCTTAAAAATATTAGATTTGTCCAATATTGTTTATAAATTGCGTACCTAAATTCTAAGCATATACACGAAAATACACTTCAGCTGTTATGGAAGACTACAATAAAATCATCGAATCCTTAGGCGTTAAATTTGCTAAGGCTCGTCATATCAGGATTTTGCAAAGTATCCGAATTAAGAATGTTTACGATGTTGAAAATACCGTTTTGGTTCTGTATAATGGGGAAGTAAAACTCGACGGCAACGAAGAAAAAGTAGAGCCGGGCGATTTATTATTCATCCCCGGAGGAAAAGCCGCCACACTTACTTATGGTACTGGCGAGCCAAAAAATATTTCTTATGAGGAGTTCATGACTCGTCGTGAAAGTTATTTCGAAACAATGACAGACCCCTCGACGATTGGGCAAGTTCCGAATTCTTTTGGCATGATTACGTTTGAAGCAAAAGTTTTCGACTCTGTCAATTTCTTTACTTCTTTAGATATTCCTCCGTTTTTCATCAAAGCCCACAGCCGATTGGGGTCGTTGATACATGATATTTTGAAAGAGGATTTTTCGGATTTGGCAGGACGTGGAAGGGTTATTAAAAATAAAACCGAAGAAATTGTCATCGAAATTGTTCGCCATATTCTTAAAAATAGAATGTTTGTAGAACAATTGGCAACCAACAGCACCTATTTCAAAGACCCTCGTTTGATTGATATTTTTACCTATATCAAAAATAGCTTGCCAGGAGATTTATCAAACAAACAATTGGCCAATGTTGCCAATGTCTCGGAAGATTATGTAGGGCAATATTTCAAAATGCTTACCGGAATCAATCCTCAAGATTATATCGAATACCAACGCATGGAAGCAGCCGTTAATTTGCTTCGTACTTCTAAGAAAAGCATCCGTGCCATCGGACATGAGGTGGGCTACAAAGATACCGCTTATTTCTGCCGTAGATTCAAAATGATGTTTGGTATTCCGGCTGGAAAAATGAGAAGAAGAGAGTCTTTGATGATTGGATAAAATTTTCTTGCAATGCACTTCATCCATAAGCCATTCGATGTATCGGGTGGCTTATTTTATTATTATTCGCCATATTTTTTTTCATTGTGAAACCTCATACACAAATTTATTGTTGTGTATAGAATATTAAATTTTAGATTTATGCCCTCTCAACAAATAGATTTAGCCGAAGTTGGTTCTTTTCCGAAATTATTTACGGATTATATTTCCAAACAAGAACACACCCAAAAATTCTACAACTACTATCCTGATATTCAAGGATTTAGCTCTATTTTACAAGAAAGAAAATTCACTCAAGAAAAAAGAGAGGTATTGGTATCTGTTTTGAACGAGCAATATAAAAAAATAGCAAACAAACCTGATTTTCAGTCGTTGTTAGATGATAATACATATACTGTCACGACTGGTCATCAATTAAATATCTTCACTGGGCCCTTGTATGTAATATATAAAATTATTACTTGTATTAATTTGGCAAAAAAGCTGAAAGCAGCATTTCCGTCATACAACTTTATTCCAATTTATTGGATGGCAAGCGAAGACCATGATTTTGCAGAGATTGCTTCATTTAATCTTTTTAGTAAAAGCTATACTTGGCAAACGGAGCAAAAAGGGGCTGTTGGTCGAATGAGTCCAAAAGAATTGGCAAGCATTTTAGAGGTTTTACCCGAAAAAGTTGAGCTTTTTGAAAAAGCTTATCTCGAAAATAATAGCCTTGCTGAAGCTGTCAGACAATACATGAATGATTTGTTCGGGCATGAAAACTTGGTTTGTTTGGATGCCGATGCCTCCGACTTAAAAAAAGTATTCTCTCCTGTTATTAAAGATGATTTATTGCAACACAATGCCTATCAGGAAGTAACTAAAACGACCGAAGACTTACAACATTTATCTTATCATACGCAAATAAGTCCACGACTTATCAATTTTTTCTATCTTCAAGATGGGTTGAGAGAAAGGATTGTAAAAGAAGAAAATACATATAAAGTTCTGAATACCGAAATAAGCTTTTCTGAATCGGAAATTCTTGAAATTTTGGCAAAAAATCCAGAAAATTTCAGTCCAAACGTGGTGCTAAGGCCTTTGTATCAAGAGATGATTCTTCCAAATCTTGCCTACATCGGTGGGCCTTCGGAAGTTCCTTATTGGCTTCAGTTAAAGGGAATGTTTGATTATTATGGAGAAACATTCCCCTTACTTATGCCCAGAAATTTCGCCCTTCTGCTCAATCAGGCAACTAAGAAAAAAATGGATAAATTGGGGATTGATGCCGAAGAATTATTTGCTGATGAAATCAGTTTAAAACGAAAATTTGTTGAAAAACATTCCGAAAACTCATTGAGCCTTGCATTTGAAATTGATGACATATCAGATATTTTTGACCGAGTATTAAGGAAATCGACGCTAATTGACCAAACTCTCAAAGCTCCCGTCGAGGTGGAGAAAGTCAAAATAATCGCTTCTTTAGAAAATCTTGAAAAAAGAATCAAAAAGGCAGAAGAACGAAACCAAGAAAACCATGTCAGCCAATTATTGGCATTGAAACATAAATTATTTCCTGAGAATGGACTGCAAGAGAGAAAAGAAAATTTTCTAAACTTTTATCTAAACGACCCAGATATTCTTCAAAAAATTATTCATTCTTTTGACCCCCTCGATTATCGATTCAATATTATCGAATGTTGAGTATAAATAAGCACTTATTGTAAAGACAATCTTTTCAGATTGTCTTTTTTTTAAATTTATTTGCATTTATGAACACTGTTCATTTTATTTGCATTGTTAATTAAATAAATATTGTTCAATGAGTATTGTTACAAGAAAAGAGAGAGAAAAACTAGAGATGCGGCAACAGATTCTGAATGCAGCCCGCCACTTGTTTCTTGAGCAAGGATTTGAAAAAACGAGCATTCGCAACATAGCCGAACAAATCGAATATAGTGCTGGTACGATTTATCTTTATTTTAAGGATAAAAATGAAATACTATTTGCCCTCCACTGCGATTCCTTCCAGGCTTTAATGGAAGCCATGCAAATTGGTCTTCATGGAGAGAAAAGTGCCTTCAAAAGATTAGAAATACTGGGAAAAAATTATTTAAAATACGCTTTTGAGAATCCAGAATTATACGATTTAATGTTTATTATGCGTGCCCCTATCGAGGCAATCGCCTGCAAATCAGATGTTTGGAACGAAGGACAAAAGGCATTTGATTTGCTAAAATTAGTTGTAAAAGATTGCATGGACGAAGGCTATTTTCTAGGAAATAACATTGAAGCTGTCTCGCTGATGATGTGGAGCATGGTACATGGCTTGGCATCATTGAAACTAAAAAACCGAACCATGATATTTGAAGAACAAACATTAGCCCCATTATTGGACGAAACTTATCAGATATTCATAACAATACTAAATTTTTATCATCAATGAACACCGCATTGGATTTTTTCAAAGCAAACCTTAATAAATACGCCAGCGAAAGTAGCCCATCGCCTTTAGGAAGATGGCTCAACGGCAAGTTGATTGCCGTTGAAGAAGACTCCTTAACCGTCGAATTTATTGTCCGAAAAGACATGACCAATCCTGCTAGAATCCTACATGGAGGAGCTACAGCTGCCATGCTTGACGATGTGATAGGCATGACGGTATTTGCCTTGGGAAGAGAAACATTATTCACCACCATCAATCTCAACATAGATTATTTAGCCCCAGCGAAAGAAGAAGACACCATAATCGTGCAAGCAAAAGTTATCAGGGCAGGAAAAACCATCGTAAATATGTATTGTGAAGCAAGAAATCAAGAAAATACAATCATTGCAAAAGCTAGTTCGAATATGGCATCGACTGGCATTAAACTTTAAAAATAAGAAAAAAATGAAAAAACTTCTCATTTTCTTTATTTGTTGCCTCCCTTTTGTAGGATATTCTCAGCGTTCGGATATTCTTGAGCAATACATACAAGAAGCAATTCAACATAATCTGAGCTTGAAACAAGAACGATTGGAGATTGAAAAATCCATTGAAAATGTGCATCAAGCCCAAGCTAATTTTATGCCAAAATTCACTTTCAATCCGAATTATTCATTGGCGGCAGGCGGCAGAAAATTATCATTTCCGGTAGGAGATTTACTAAATCCAGTTTATTCTACTTTAAAT
>CAYUFZ010000005.1:518-6643 GCA_964444025.1 uncultured Emticicia sp. | reverse complement strand
ACTGACACGAAGCAATAATTTCCCTCAAATAGAAAATGTAAACCAACAATTAATTCCAAATAATTTTCATGACACCCGCATCAGTTTTCAATATCCTATTTTCAATACAGATATTCGATATAATTTACTGATTCAAAGAGACTTAGTAAATGCAGCAGAAGCCAAGAAAAAAATAATGGAACAAGAAATTAGGTATTTGATAACAAGCACTTATCTGCAATATCTACAAACATTGGAAGCCAAGAAAATATATGCTTCCTCTCAAAAAATATTGGAGGACTTTGTAGAATTAAATCAAAAATTAGTTAAAAACCAAGTAGCTACCAAAGATATTATCTACTCCGCTGAATATGAAGTCAGCAAAATAGAACAAGAAATTGCTACGGTTGAGAAAAACACAAAATTGTTGCAAAGCTATCTAAATTTTTTGATGAACAAAGACCTTTCTCAAGCCATCGAAACCGACAGCAATATCGTCAAGCAAAATATGACAGGCATGAATCTTTCGGAATTAAAAGAAAATGCCATTCAAAACCGGCAAGAAATCAAGCAAATCAATACAGGCATACGCATCGCTTCCAACAGCGTCAAACTCCAGCAGATGAATTCGATTCGTCCGCAAGTCTTTTTTGGGGGAAACATCGGTTTTCAAGGGTTTGGATATACTTTTCAGCAACAAGCATATACCATTGCCCAAATCGGACTTAGTTGGGATTTGTATCACGGCCATGAAAAAAAATCGAAAATTCAACAAGCAAAAATCCAAAAAAACATTTTAGAGACCAAATCGGAAGAAATCAAACAACAAATACAATTGCAGATTAGCCAAGCATTTTATGAGTTGGAAGCCTCACAGAAAGCCTATTCAACGACCCGAAGCGGAACACTAAAAGCAGAAAAATATTTCAAAATTGTGGCAAGCAACTATAGCAATGGGCAAGCCATTATATTGGAATATCTGAAAGCCTCGAATGACATTACTACCGCCAAACTACAAGAATCAATCGCAAAGTATGACTTATTAATCAAACAAGCAGCCCTTGAAAAAGCAGCTGCCATCAACTAAAGCAAACGATGAAAAATAACATTTTATTCATTCTACTAAGCCTGATTTTATTATTAAATTGTAGTAAAAAACAGCAAAAAAATGGAGAAACAGAAGAAATACTTTCTGTGGAAGCCCAAGAAATCAGTACCCAAATTTACAACGAACCCATTGTAGCGAGTGGAGCATTGGCATCAAAATCGGAAATGAAATTGGCTTTCAAAACCGGTGGAATGATTAAAAAAGTGTATATTGAAGAAGGACAAAGCGTAAGAGCAGGACAATTGTTGGCAGAATTGGATATGTCCGAAATTGACGCACAAGTCCGACAAGCACAATTGGGTTTGGAGAAAGCTTCAAGAGATTTGGAAAGAGTAAAAAAACTCTATGCCGACGAAGCCGTGCCTTTGAATAAGCTGGAAGATGCCAATACAGGCTTTGATGTAGCCAAACAAAGTGTCCAAGTAGCAGAGTTTAACCAAAAATTATCCAAAATTTATGCTCCAAGCAATGGCAGAATCCTTAGAAAAATAGCTGAAAGCGGAGAATTGATTACACCATTTGCCCCGGTATTTATTTTAGGGACGGGAGAAAGTGCTTTTATTCTAAATGTTGGATTATCAGACAAAAATATCGTCCAAGTTAAAATTGGCGACTTGGCTCAAATTACATTAGACGCTTATCCCAACGAAACCTTCCAAGGGAGAATCAGTCAAATTGCCCAAACCGTAAACCCAATGACTGGCACTTACGAAGCAGAAATACAATTAGAAAATAAACAAGGGAAAAAACTCATATCAGGATTTGTTGCCCAAGCATCCATCATCACTGGATACTCCGATAAAAGCTTGGTTGCTCCGATTGAGTCCATTATCGAGGCAGATAAAAACCGAGCATTTGTATATCGCCTCAATACTGATAACAAAACGGTTCACAAAACCCCAGTAATCATCGGTAAAATTGTAGGAAATGGCGTGCAGATTCTGTCGGGAATTGAAGAAAAAACAAAAATTATTACCAAAGGAGCAAATTTTTTAAGTGACCGCTCAAAGGTAAAAGTAGTGAATCCATGAATCAGCAAATGAATTGCCCAAGTAGCAACACATTTTGCCTTTAACATGTATAAACCAAAATTTCTATGAAATTAGTCGAATTCTCTGTCAAGAATTATCAATTTACCATTATCATTTTTGTAATGATTATGGCTATTGGCATCAATTCTTTGTTCAATATGCCCAAAGCCGAAGACCCCAATCTGAAGGCTACTTTCAACAGCATCATTGTTGTTTATCCAGGAACTTCTCCGGCGGATATGGAAAAGCTGATAGTGGACCCCATTGAAGACCGAATGTCGGAAATAAGCGATATTAAACGCATTGTTTCGACGGCAGACGAAGGCGTTGCCAATATTAGGATAGAATTTCAGCACCACATTAATCCAGATGAAAAATACAACGAAGTCGTCAGAGAAGTAAATGCCATTCGAAGCAAGCTCCCCAGCGATTTGTATGGTGTCGATATTTTAAGATTTACCCCAGAAGGTGTCAATATCATTCAATGTGCTTTATTGTCAGAAACAAGTCCTTATAAAGACTTGGAAGTCGAAGCCGAACGATTGAAAGATGAATTGCTACACGAAAAATCCATAAAAACGGCAGAAGTATGGGCTTTTCCGAAAAGACAGCTACGAGTAAGCGTTCATTTGGAAAAAATGGCACAATTTCGTATCCCACTCAATCGTGTATTGGGAGCAATTCAATCAGAAAATGCTAATATACCTGCCGGAAATATAGAAATCGGCAACCGCAAATTCAGTGTAAAAACCTCTGGCAACTATCAGAGTTTGGAAGAAATCAAGCGAACCATCGTAAGCTCATCAGGCACCGGAATCACTTATTTGCAAGATATTGCCGACGTAAATTTTGATTATGAAGAAGAAAACTACCTTGCAAGACTAAATGGAAAAAGAGGCGTGTTTGTGACAGCAACCATGAAATCCGGCGGAAATATCTTCAAAACTGGAGAAGCCATCCGCCCAATCATTCAGAATTTCTCAAAATCGCTTCCTTCTTCCATCAAATTTGAACAAAATTTCGACCAAGTAGCAAGTGTTTCCAACAGATTATTGGGTTTAGCTAGGGATTTTGGAATCGCCATTCTATTGGTCTTGATTACCCTGATTCCCTTGGGGATTCGCCCCGCCATCATCGTCATGATTTCGATTCCCTTATCTTTAGCGATGGGACTAACCATGCTAGATTTGGCAGGATTCGGCATCAACCAATTGAGCGTCGTGGGCTTGGTCATTGCTTTGGGCTTATTGGTAGATGATTCGATTGTAGTAGTAGAAAATATTGCAAGATTTTTACGCACAGGGATGTCGAGAAGAGACGCTGCCATTGAAGCCACCAAACAAATCAGTTTGGCTGTTCTAGGCTGTACCGCTACCCTAATATTTGCCTTTTTACCCTTATGTTTTCTGCCCGAATCCGCAGGGGATTTTATCAGAAGTTTGCCGATGGCAGTCATCATGACCATTATTGCGTCTTTATTCGTTTCGCTTACCATCGTTCCTTTTTTAGCTAGCCAGCTGATGCCAAGAACCGAACATAGCGAAAACTTGGTTTTACGTATAATGAAAAAAGGAATTGAAGGTTCGTATCGAAAAATCTTACATCAAGCACTTATCTATCCAAAAACATCTTTATTTATAGCTTTTTTGATATTTTTGGGGAGCTTGGCATTGATTCCAGTTATAGGCACGAGTGTCTTTCCTCGTTCTGAAAAACCTCAATTTTTAATTAATATCGAAACCCCTCTCGGAACAAATCTAAAAGAAACCAATCAGGTGGCATTGTTTGTAGAAAAAGAGCTTTCAAAGCACAGCATCGTGAAGAGCTATGCGAGTAATGTTGGGAAATCAAACCCAAGAATTTACTACAACGTACTACCTGTCGGAGGAGCTATCTCGAATTATGCACAATTGTTTGTACAATTACAAGACCACGTGGAAGTGCCAGAAAGAGAGCAGTTTATTGATAATTTACGTAAAATTTTTGACACCTATCCTGGAGCAAAAATCAAAGTAATTCAATTTGAACAAGGCCCTCCCGTAGAAGCTCCTTTGGCGGTGAGAATATTTGGCGATAACCTCGACTCACTGCGTGCCATTTCGTTCAAAATTGAAAAAGTCTTCCAAGAAAGCCAAGGGGTAATCTATGTCAACAATGCTTTATCGGCTCAAAACGTAGATTTAAAGGTCAAAATAAATAAAGATAAAGCGGGCATGTTGGGCATTGCCACCGTCGATATCGACCGTACCATTCGTATGGCAATCTCGGGTATTAATATTGGTACATACAAAGTGGAAGACAACAAAGAAATGGACATCAACATAAGCCTTCCCAAAGGAGAACGCCCAACTCCAGATATTTTCTCCAAAGTATTTGTCACCAACCAAATGGGCAGTTTGATTCCCCTCAATCAGATTGCAACTATTGGCTTCGAAACATCACCCAATCGCATCAATCACTACGACAAAGACAGATATTCGACAGTATCGGCATTTATCAAAAGCGGCTACTTGATTCCTGATGTCACCAAGAAAGTAAGTAAAAAACTCGAACAAATCCATTTGCCCAAAGGATATTCTCTAAAAATGGCAGGAGAAGTAGAACGCTCGAATGAAACCTTCGGAGGCTTAGGAACAATCATCATCATCACGATATTTGGCATTGTTGCCATTCTGATTCTTGAATTCAAGACCTTCAAAAGCATGTTTATTGTGCTTTCTGTGATACCCTTGGGCATGATAGGAGCTATCTTAATTTTATTATTTACAGGCAATTCTCTTTCGTTTACGGCAATTGTGGGGATTATTGCTTTGGCAGGGATTGAAGTAAAAAATTCGATTTTATTGGTGGATTACACCAACTATTTACGCAAAGAAAACGGATTAAGCATCGACGAAGCCATTTCAGAAGCGGGTGAAACAAGATTTATTCCGATAGTATTGACCACCATGACTGCCATCGGAGGAATGATTCCACTCATTATGGAACATTCTCCGCTCTATTCTCCTTTGGCATTGGTGATTGTAGGCGGCTTATTGTCTTCTTTATTATTGACAAGAATCGTAACACCCGTATTATACAAACTTCTTCCGCCAAGTGTCTGACCATCCCCCCCCGACTCAAATGAGTCGGGGGAATATCTAAGATAATGTTTTGCGAAGGTAAAATTTGTATTTAAGAAAGAATCGCTTATCTTGTAATTGACCAAAATTATAAGATAATGCGAAAGAAATTCACACCATTCACCGAATCCTCCGAAGCAATGCTGCAAATAATATTTATAATCCTTATAATCAATCATTTATAATCGCAAAACAATATATTAGTCTTGTTTTGGTAAATCGTAAAAATCTGCAAGTTTTATAAGCTGTTCTTTTGTTGGTTTACGCTCTCCTTTTTCAAATTTACTAATCAAAGATTGGTCAATGTCAAGTTCTGAAGCAACTTTTCGTAAGATGAGTTTTTTCTCTTCTCGTGCCGATTTTAGTATTTCGCTTAATTTACTCATTTGGACAATTTTGTTTTAGACCAATGATGTCCAAAAATACAACTTTTTTTTATTTTGAGCGAAAAAGTTCATGTTTATTAATTCAGTTTGTCATTTTTGTTAGATATTGTTTTACGAAAATTTACATTATTGACAAGAATCGTTACTCTATGATAGTCCGTCCGAAAGACGCTAGACTAATCGGACAGACTGTTAAATTTATACCCTAATATCAATACACAAACTCTCCAAAAGCTGACTTTATCGTCACTTTTTTGCCTTGGAAAGCTTCTACTCTACCAATAATTTGGGCATCTATTCCAAAAGAATGAGCAATTTCTATTATTCTTTCAGCATATTTCTCCCCTAAATATACCTCCAAACGGTGACCCATATTGAACACCTTGTACATCTCTTGCCAAGAGGTGCCACTTTGTTCTTGTATTAGCTTGAATAATGGCGGAATCTCAAATAAATTATCTTTAATAACATGAACATCATCCACAAAATGTAAGACTTT
>CAYUFZ010000005.1:0-508 GCA_964444025.1 uncultured Emticicia sp. | reverse complement strand
GCTCCCCCACTACAATGCACCATTCCATGAATATACGGCCTCAATTCGTCCAAAAATACTTTCGCTACTGGTGCATACGTTCGTGTCGGCGACAAAATGAGCTGCCCCACAGGGAGTCCAGTTTCTGTATTGATTTCTGTCAATGATTTCCCTCCGCTATATACCAAATCCAAGTCGATTGCTTCATCAAAACTTTCGGGATATTTGGTGGCATAGATTTTATTTAGCACATCGTGTCGGGCGGAAGTTAAGCCATTGCTACCCATTCCACCATTATACGATTGTTCGTACACGGCTTTTCCAAAAGATGCCAAACCAACGATTACATCTCCTTCTTGAATGGTATGATTTGAAATAACATTTGCTCTTTTCATGCGGGCAATCAGGGTACTGTTTACAGCAATCGTTCTGACCAAATCTCCCACGTCTGCGGTTTCTCCCCCCGTACTATAAATTTCAACCCCGTGATTGCGAAGCATCTCTAAACATTCTTCTGTGCCGTTAATAA
>CAYUFZ010000004.1:41140-47315 GCA_964444025.1 uncultured Emticicia sp. | reverse complement strand
AGCAAATAGCCCTTTGGAATTCATCATAGCAGAATACCCGTTTTGGTCTTCCAAGAAACCTGCGGCAATTAACTTTTGTTCACGTGTAAGAGCCAAACTTTTACTTACGGCATTGGCACGGGTATCAGGAGTAATAGCAGCCGTCGAATCATAAAATCCATTGGCTTTTGAATAACTTTGAGGCTCCAATACACCTACATATTCTGGGTTTTCTGGAGCCAAACGAGCTAATTCCTCCGAGCGACGCACTACTTTTTCGATAGATGCGTCATCAAATTCGTCGATAGTGGCCGTACCTACTTTTTTACCGAAAGCTGATTGTACCTGTAAATTTTGATTCGTAAGAGCTCCACTGGTCGAAACCTCATTACGGGCATAACGGATATTGCCTCGTAATTCGCCGGAGATGTTTACTTCACATTCATCAGCTTTTGAATATTTCAGAACCTTTTCCAATAAAGTTCTTGCTTCATTTTCTGTTAGTATTACTGACATTTTATTTCAAAATTAAAGATGAATTAAACTTTTCTGGCTGTATTAATTACATTAACGCCATTAAATCTAGCGGTAGAGCTTCCATGAGAAACAGCACTGGATTGAGAAGGTTGCCCCTTTCCATCAAAGAAAGAACCTCCCAAACGATAATCTTTTTCATCACAAACTTTTACACATGAATTCCAGAACTCTTGTGTATTAGACTGATACGCAACATCTTTGAGCATTCCTGCTATTTTTCCATCTTTAATCTCATAGAATAATTGTCCACCAAATTGGAAATTATAACGTTGTTGGTCGATTGAGAAAGAGCCGTCGCCAATGATGTAGATACCTTTTTTGACATCTTTAATCATATCATCGACAGAATAAGGCGTTTTGCCCGGAGCAAGCGAAACATTTGCCATGCGTTGGAATTGTACAGAAGACCAATTGTCTGCATAACAACAGCCATGGGATTCATTTTCTCCTAAAATATGCACTTGGTCTCGAATCGCCTGATAATTAACAAGAGTTCCGTCCTTGACCAAATCCCAGCGTTTTGTTTTGACACCTTCGTCGTCCCAACCAACTGCACCCAACGACCCGACTTGTGTTTTGTCGGCAAAAAGAGTCACGTCTTTGCTTCCATAATTAAAGTTTTTGCTCTGCCATTTGTCTAAGGTAGCAAAAGATGTACCAGCAAAATTGGCTTCATAGCCCAAGACACGGTCTAGCTCAAGCGGATGCCCGACCGATTCGTGTATCGTAAGCCATAAGTGAGAAGGGTCTAAAACCAAATCATATTTTCCAGCTTCCACAGACTTGGCTGTCAGTTTTTCTTTGGCTTGTCTTGCCGCAGCTTTTACGTCTTCCAACATGTCATAGCCTTTATTGTATCGTGTTGTGATGCCGTTGACTTTATCCGAAGGGTTACTTTGAAGATATTCATACCCCATACCCATAGGGGATGAAAGTGCTTGGCGTGTTTCAAATTTGCCCGTTTTGGGGTCAATTGCTGTGACTGCCGAAATTGGCCAAATTCGATGAATGTCCTGGTCGATATAAGAGCCATCTGTCGAGGCAAAGTATTTTTGCTCATTTACCAAAAACAAAATCGAATTGACATAATTTGCCCCATTTTTGAGGGCAGCATCATTGACATTGAGAAGTAAATCTACTTTTTCTTTGATAGGAACTTCAAAGGCATTTCTCTGAATAGGTGCTTTCCAGCTCACCTCTCCATAGCCTTTTTGTGGAGCCAAAACGACTGGTTGTGTCATTAATTTTGCATTGGCTTTAGCAATAGCAACTGCTTGTTCGGCAGCTCTAGCAGTATCTGCTTCTGTTTTTGCATCTACCACCGCAGCAAAGCCCCAACAGCCATCAGCAATGACTCTTACGCCGACTCCATAAGATTCGGTATTGACAATGTTCTGTACTTTGTCTTCTCTCGTAACTACAAATTGGTTTAAGTATCGTCCAATTCTTACGTCTGTATAAGTCGCACCTTTCGATTTTGCGGCATTGAGGGCAGCGTCTGCCAAACGTTTTTTGACAGCAACGTCTATTGCTCCATCAATCATGGCTTCTTGGGAAACTGCATTTCCGACAATCGGAATACCTGCTGCAGGAAGGTTTGGTATCATGATACCACCTAAACCCAGGCTTGATAGTTGAATAAAATCTCTTCTTTTCAAGGTTTTATAGTTTTTTGTTGAAAATGTAAATTTTTCAAATGTATTCTTTATCCTCAAATGATTGAATAATGAATTGAGTAAAAGGCAATAATTCGTGCTGAGCGGTATTGCCTTTCCTTTTAATTAAACAGCATCTGATAAGCTGCTGAATGTGAAATCTCGGATTTTTAGAGGCGGAATTAAGCATCCTCCGACACGCATCGGAATCCCCATGGCTTCTAAATTATTCAGCATAATAACTGGACTTTCATTAAAACGGAAATTTTTGATAGGATGCTTTATTTTTCCATTTTCGATTAGAAAAGTTCCGTCACGGGTCAAACCTGTATATAATAATGTTTGCGGATCTACCGCACGAATGTACCAAAAACGAGTAACAAGTATGCCTTTCTCTGTCCCTTTGATTAAGTCTGCCAACGATTCAGTGCCGCCATCCATGATAAATCCCGCTGGTGGGGGAGTGGCTTTTACTCCTTTCTTTTCCGCCCAATACCTAGAATAGGTCATGTTTTTGACAATTCCATTTTCTATCCACGATACTTTTTCTTGCGGTCTTCCATCGCCTGCAAAGCCTGCTTTGGGAATTTCAGCATTGGAAGGGTCTGAATAGATATGAACTCTTTCATCAAAAAGTTTTTCTCCTAGTCGTGTCCCTCCTCCTTTTTTACTCAAGAAACTTCTGCCTTCATCGGCATTTCTTGCATCCATGCTCCGCATCATGTTTTGAAGTAAGTCGATAGATGCGGCTGGCTCTAAAATAACCGTATATTTTCCGGGTTCGAGTGCTTTGGCAGCGGTAGAAGCCATCGCTTTTTGCATGGCAATTTCGGTCGCCTGACGAGTACTTAGTTTCGAAACATCGTTTACATCTCGAATGGCATATCCCGAACCCATTCCATCTGCCGTACGAACCGTAATAGAGAAATCAACGGTAGAATATTTGTTATAGCCAAATAATCCTTTGCTGTTGCCTAAAGCATTAAATCCAGCAGCATCTTCTAAATATCCAGCGGCTGTGAGATTTTTCTTTGAGCAAGGGTCGATGCTTTCAAAAGCGGCATTTGCTCTGAAGTCAGGGTCTATGTTGCCTGTTTTATCAAAAAAAGTATTCGTATCGGTATAGGTTTGAGGCCCGAGCATGGGGACATACTCTGGGTTTTCGGGGGCTAATCGAGCTATTTCTTCTGCTCTGCGAACAGCTTTTTCAAGCGATTGGTCATCAAACTCGTTGATGGTCGAAGTTCCTGAACGTTTGCCGAAAACAGCAGTAATAGAGGCTGAAAGGTCGTAAGATTCGCCACTGGTAGAAACGGAATTTCGAGCATACCGAATATTGCCAACTCTTCCACCATTGAGATTAACACTCATCTCGTCTGCTTTTGAGAAAGATAAGATTTTATCTATTATTTTTTTTGCTTCTTCTTTTGTTAAAATTGTCATTTTATTAATGTTTTTAAACGTCATTAACTAATCAAATCATTCTTTTTCGTTAGATTTTCCTTCCTGTATTAATTACATTGACACCGTTGAAGCGTGTGGTTGAGCTTCCATGCGAAACAGCACTGATTTGTGAAGGTTGTCCTTTCCCATCAAAAAATGACCCGAAAGTTCGATAATCGTCTTTGTCGCAAATCTGCACACATGAATTCCAAAACTCCTGTGTATTCGACTGATAAGCGACATCGTCTAACATTCCGACAATTTCTCCATTTTTGATTTCATAAAACAATTGCCCTCCAAATTGGAAATTATATCGTTGTTGGTCAATGGAATAAGAACCTCGTCCAATAATATAGATTCCTTTTTACACCCCTCTAATCCTCTCCATTACGTTGAGCTTTTCTTTTCCTGGCCTTAACGACACATTAGGCATTCTTTGAAACTGAACAGAATTCCAGTTGTCGGCATAGCAACAACCATGTGAGGCATTTTCTCCAAGAATGTTTACTTGGTCTCGAATGGCTTGGTAATTGACGAGGATACCGTCTTTTATCAAATCCCATTCTTTACAAGGCACTCCCTCATCATCGTATCCGACTGTGCCTAAAGTGAATGGCTGTGTTTTATCTGCTACGATATTGACTTGTTTGCTTCCGTAATTGAAGGCTTTCGATTGCCATTTGTCTAAAGTCGCAAAACTTGTGCCGGCGTAGTTGGCTTCATATCCTAAAACCCTATCCAATTCGAGCGGGTGACCAACCGATTCATGGATGGTTAAACCTAAGTGATTTGGGTCTAAAACCAAATCATATTTGCCAGCCAAAACAGTTTTTGCCGTTAGTTTTTCCTTTGCTTGTTGAGCTGCCTTGATGGCATCTTCAACCATATCGTAAGAGTGACGATATCCAACTAATCCATTTGGTCCAGGGATTTTTTCAGAGCTTAACCCATCTAAATATTCATACCCCATTCCCATTGGTGAGCTGATAGCGTCTCGAGTTTTAAATTTACCAGCAGCTTTATCGACGGCGGTCACTGTAAAAGTTGGCCAAATTCTGTGAATGTCTTGGTCGATGTATGAACCATCCGATGAGGCAAAATATTTTTGTTCGTTGATGAAAAATAGGTTTGAAGTGACAAAACCAGCCCCGTTTTTCATGGCTTCACTATTGACTTTCATCAACAAGTCAATTTTTTCTTGCACAGGTACTTCAAAGGCATTCTTGACGATAGGTGTTTTCCATGCTACTTCTCCTACGCCCTTTTGTGGAGCGAGAATCACTGGTTCTTTCTGAATTTTTGAGTTTGCTTTTGCAATGGCAACGGCAGTTTCGGCACATTTCGCAATGCCGTCGTTGCTGGTGTCGCTGGTGGCTGCAAACCCCCAAGTTCCGTTAGCAATCACTCTGATGCCTATTCCATAAGACTCCGCATTGACAATATTTTGTACTTTATTTTCTCTTGTAAATAAATATTGCTGGAGGTATCTACCAATCCGAACATCTGTGTAAGTAGCTCCTTTTGATTTGGTGGCATTGAGGGCAATATCTGCCATACGTTTTTTTTGAGCGACATCAATGCTTGGGTCGAGCAGATGCTCGGCAGTGACCATATTCCCAAAAATTGGAACAGATGAGCCAAGCACAGCTCCAATACCCATACCGGAGAGTTGGATAAAATCCCTTCTTTTCATAATTTAGGTTTGTTGATTAATAAATGATTGGTAATTTATATAAAAAATCAATTCGGTTGCTAATTGTTTTGAAATAATTTTAATGAATCGCCCATAGATTTTCAATATTTTTTCATTTAATTGTAAAGAATGGATGCAAATTGAATCTAAAAAATACGAGTTTTTATAAAAAAATACATTTTATGCCAAAACAATACCAATATTCTTTCCAAGTAACAGCAGAAGACATTGATGCCCTTAATCACGTCAATAACTTGGCTTTTTTGAAATATACACAAATCGCTGCCTCGAAACATTGGGAATTATTAACTAATTTTTCAGAAACATCGATTGTTTGGGTTGCTCGCAGGCATGAGATAGATTATCTAAAACAGGCTTTTTTGGGAGATGAGCTAGTAGTGCTTACATGGGTCGAAAAATTCGAGGGAATAAAATGTAAACGATGTTACGAAATAAAAAGAGCAGAAGAAATCTTGGTTCGTGCCATTACTTTTTGGGTTTCTGTCGATGCTTCCACCATGCGACCCAAACGTCTGTCGGAAGATTTAATCAATTTATTTTAAAGATTTACCATTAATTACAAAGTTTATTACTAAAAGCACTGATTATGTGATAAAATACCCCTATTTTTGCTAAACAGATTGGCAGTTACTCATAAAAATCAGATACAATGGGACTTTTTGATTTATTTAGTAAAGAAAAAAAAGAAACACTCGATAAAGGACTTGAAAAAACCAAAACAAGTATTTTTGATAAATTATCAAGGATAATTGTTGGAAAATCGAAAGTGGATGAAGATGTTTTAGATGAATTAGAAGAAATTCTAATCGGTTCGGATGTGGGGGTCGAAACTACGGTGAAGATTATC
>CAYUFZ010000004.1:29110-41130 GCA_964444025.1 uncultured Emticicia sp. | reverse complement strand
ATTGAGGAGAGAGTGGAGCGTGACAAATATACCAATGTAGATGAGTTAGGGAGGATTTTGCGTGAAGAAATTGCAGCTTTATTGGCAGAAAATAATTCACAAGATGTAAAAGATAGCTTTGAGACGGATAGTTTGCCGAAGCCTTTTGTGATGCTGGTGGTTGGTGTTAATGGTGTCGGTAAAACAACGACCATCGGAAAATTGGCACATCAATTTCATAAAAGAGGGAAAAAAGTGGTTCTTGGTGCTGCCGATACTTTTCGTGCAGCTGCAGTTGACCAACTGAAACTTTGGGGTGAGAGAGTAGGGGTTCCTGTCATCGAACATGGAATGAATACAGACCCTTCATCGGTGGCGTTTGATACAGTAAAAAAAGGAATGGAACTTCAAGCAGATGTTATTATTATTGATACGGCTGGGCGATTGCATACCAAAGTTAATTTGATGAATGAGCTGGGGAAAATCAAACGTGTGGTACAAAAATTTTTGCCAGATGCTCCTCACGAAGTCATGTTGGTATTGGATGGAAGTACCGGACAAAATGCCGTCATTCAAGCTCGTGAATTTACAAAAGTGACAGAAGTAAGTTCTTTGGCTATAACTAAACTTGATGGAACTGCCAAGGGCGGTGTTGTGATTGGAATTTCAGATGAATTTAAAATTCCTGTAAAATATATCGGAGTTGGAGAAAAAATGGATGATTTGCAGGTATTCAATAAGATGGAATTTGTAGATTCTTTATTCAAAAAGTAAGTTGATAAACTTTGAATAATAAGGGACTGATTGGAAACTTTCAGTCTTTTTTTTGCCTAAAAACAAACAAGTCTGCTATTGTTCAACAGCAGACTTCGGCAATGAGTATAATTTATTTTGGGAACGATTAAATATTTTTATATCTCCTCAAGAGATGATTGTTTCTGTTTGTTTCATTTAATATTTAGACGGATGATTCAGAAAAAGTAACGATGGTTGGAAACTTTTTTTAATATTTTTAAATTTTTCCTTAACGCACCTATGTCGCTCGTTTGGAGGATGCTGAATATCACCATTTGTAATTTTATCTTATTACTTATCTATTTTGAAGTGACTAATCAAAAAAAACAAAAACCGAATGGTTTAAGTTAATTTATTTAGATTAATGAAAAAGGCATATATTTGTGCTAATTTCACTAAATTTAACCGTTATAACTCTTGCTTAGTCTTACTTTTTTTGCTTGTATTGCGGCATTATTCGCTGGATTTGTAGATTCGATTGTTGGAGGAGGAGGCTTGATTCAGGCTCCCGCTTTGTTTATTCTTTTTCCGCATTTTACTGTGCCTCAAATCATTGGTACTAACCGTTTTGCTTCTTTTATGGGTACAGGGTTGGCAGGCTATCAATACTCTAAAAACGTCAAAATACCTTTAAAAACAGTACTTTTTGCTGCTTTTGGAGCTGGTTTGATGTCGTATTCGGGGGCATTATTATCAAGCTTAATGAGTGAAAAAATCTTGAAGCCAACCATTTTGATTTTAATGACACTGATAGCTTTATACACATATCGAAAAAAAGATTTAGGAACCGAAGAGCGTCATCGAGTCGCTTTACATCAAATACACTGGTATGCTTTACTGATTGGGATGATGATAGGTTTTTACAATGGTTTTGTTGGGCCAGGTACGGGAAGTTTGCTTGTTTTTGGTTTTGTAAGTATCGTTGGATATAATTTCTTAACGGCTTCGGGAGTGGCAAAAGTCGTAAATGTAGTAGCTGATATTTTTTCTTTGATTTTTTTTGTCAAAAACGGATACATTGTCTATGAATTGGCATTTCCAATGATGCTTTGTAATATGTTGGGTTCTTATGCTGGTAGTAAGATGGCATTATTGAGAGGCAATGGCTTTGTGCGGCAAATATTCTTGATAGTCGTATTCGGATTAATTTTACGTTTTGCTTATGATATTTGGCAATTGTATTAAAAAAAAGAGCCTCTTTTTGAGAGGCCCTTCATCTATTAAATTGATTCAAAATCAAAAGTTTCTAAGAACTTAGTAGTAAACTTACCCGATTTGAATGTTTCATCATCCATCAATCTGATATGGAACGGAATGGTAGTTTTTACGCCTTCAATTACAAATTCTTGTAAAGCACGCTTCATTCTAGTGATTACCTCCTCGCGTGATTGCCCAGAAACAATCAATTTTGCAATCATCGAGTCGTAGTTTGAAGGAATTGTATATCCTGCATACACATGGCTATCCACACGAATACCATGACCACCCGGAAAATGCAAATTAGTGATTTTTCCAGGAGAAGGTCTGAAACCATTTCTAGGATCTTCGGCATTGATTCTACACTCCATTGAATATAATTTTGGAAAATAATTTTTTCCAGAAATAGGCACTCCTGCCGCCACTTTGATTTGTTCTTTAATCAAATCAAAATCAGTGACTTCCTCCGTAATCGGATGCTCGACCTGAATACGGGTGTTCATTTCCATAAAGTAGAATTTCCCATATTTATCGACCAAAAATTCGATAGTACCTGCCCCTTCATAACCAATGGCTGCTGCCCCTTTGATGGCTGCTTCACCCATTTGTTCACGCAATTCTTGAGAAATAATCGGAGAAGGAGTTTCTTCGACTAATTTTTGATGACGACGTTGGATAGAACAATCACGTTCAGACAAGTGGCAGACACGCCCATTTTGGTCTCCTACAATTTGGATTTCAATATGTCGAGGTTCTTCTATGAATTTTTCGAGATATAAACCGTCATTTCCAAAAGCCGCTCCCGATTCCATTTTTGCATCATCCCAAGCTTTCTGAAAATCTTCTGCTTTATTGATAATTCTCATCCCTCTTCCACCACCACCAGCAGTTGCTTTGATAATGACAGGATAACCCATTTCATTTGAAAGACGAATTCCCTCTTCCACAGACTCCAAAAGCCCTTCCGAACCCGGGATAACCGGCACACCAGAGTCTCTCATGGTAGCTTTGGCAGTAGCCTTATCTCCCATTGAATTAATTTGGTCGGCGGTAGCTCCGATGAATTTTATGCCATATTCGGCACAAATTCTTGAAAATTCTGCGTTTTCAGACAAGAAACCATAGCCAGGATGAATGGCATCTGCATTGGTGATTTCCGCAGCAGAAATGATATTCGGAATACTTAAATATGACTGACGGCTCGGTGCCGGACCAATACAAACAGCTTCGTCGGCAAACCTCACGTGTAAACTCTCACGATCGGCAGTTGAATAAACCGCAACCGTTTTAATGCCCATTTCTCGGCAAGTCCTAATAATACGCAAGGCAATTTCGCCTCTGTTTGCGATAAGTATTTTTTTAAACATAAGTTTCAATTAATCAGGCATAGAAGCCATTGTCTGCTCGGAAGAAAAGATGCAAACAAAAATGGCAAAATTTCTAAAATACTAAAGTATTAATTAGGTTCAACTAAGAATAAAGGTTGGTCATATTCCACAGGAGAAGCATTTTCAACCAATATTTTGACAATTTTACCCGAAACCTCTGATTCGATTTCATTGAATAATTTCATTGCTTCGACAATACAAACCACTTTTCCGGTAGATACATCATCGCCAATTTCCACATAATTTGCCTTATCGGGACCTGGAGAACGATAAAATGTACCAATCATTGGAGATTTGATGGTGATTAAATTACTTGCAACCTCTGCTACTGGAGCAGGCTGAGTAGGTGCTACAGGCTGAGCCGCTGGAGCTACTGGAGCCGCCACTGCTTGCGGTGCAACATAAGTAGGCTGAGCCACAGCCGCTGGAGCGACGTTGGAATAGCGTTTAATTGCCAATTTAAGCTCTGAAGTTTCGATGTTTACTTCATCTAAACCCGATTGAGAAATAAAATCTATAAGCTTTTGAATGTCCTTGGTTTCCATTTTAGGTCGATATTTTCGATTTTGTTAGATAATTTGAAAATGAAAGCGAGTTTACAAATATTTTTTTAAATCAACAATTGAAACTAAGATTAAAAAAGCCCGTGTATTTGGTTAGTACCCAAGTATCACGAGCTTTCAAGTATTATTTAGCTTCTTTAACTCTTGAATCATATTCATAAGTGAGCGTATTGACACGAATAAGCTCATCGTTTTCTATAAATAAAGGCACTTTAATTGCAGCACCAGTTTCAACAGTTGCTGGTTTAGAAGGATTATTGGTTGTGTCTCCTTTCAAGCCAGGCTCAGTATAAGTAACTCTAAGTTCCACATATTGAGGCAATTCGATACTTAAAATTGTTTCAGTCTCCGCATGAACCAAAGCAGACACATTTTGTCCTTCTTTCATTAAATCCGCCTGAGGAACCATCTTCTCATCTAGGTTAAACTGCTCGAAAGTTTCATTTTCCATGAAATTATATCCTGTTTCGTCTTTATACAAAAACTGAAACTCTCTCTTTTCGATTCGGGCAGTTGTTACGTTTACCCCAGAATTAAAAGTGTTATCGATTACCCTCCCTGTACGAATATTTTTAAGCTTTGTCCTGACGAAAGCAGGCCCTTTTCCCGGCTTTACGTGTTGAAACTCAACGATAGTATAAAGGTCATTATTCCATTCCAAACAAAGGCCGTTTCTAAAATCTGCTGTAGTTGCCATTAAAAATATTATTTATGTTTGATATTAATTATTAAATATACAATTGTGTAGAGCTTAATAAGCCCATTTTAGATAAGCAGAGCCCCATGTAAAACCACCACCAAAAGCCGCTAAAATTAAATTATCCCCTTTTTTAAGTTGTTTTTCATAATCAAATAGGCACAAAGGAATGGTTGCTGCGGTAGTATTTCCATAATTTTGGATGTTGAGCATTACTTTATCATCCCCAATTCCCATGCGTCGAGCAGTGGCATCAATGATTCGTTTGTTGGCTTGATGAGGAACTAACCAAGAAATGTCATCACCGACAAGATGATTTTTTTCCATGATTTCAGCAGAAACCTCAGCCATATTGGTTACAGCAAATTTGAATACCGAAGGCCCTTCTTGATGAATGTTGTGCCAACGATGCTCAACAGTATCATGGCTAGCAGGGAAACGACTCCCCCCTCCTTTCATAATCAAATGATTTTCTCCAGTACCATCTGAGCGTAAAATAAAATCTATTAACCCATTTTCATCGGTGCTAGGCTCCAATAATACTGCCGCTGCTCCATCTCCGAAAAGCACACAAGTTGTACGGTCAGTATAATCCACAATAGCAGACATTTTATCCGCTCCAATGACAATCACTTTTTTATATCTGCCAGACTCGATAAACTGCGAACCGACCGATAAACCATATAAAAAGCCCGAACAAGCCGCCAAAATATCAAAACTCCCGATGGCAGGAATGCCACATTGAGTACAGACTAAATTGGCTGTTGAAGGAAACATATAATCCGGAGTAACTGTCGCACAAATAACCAAATCCACCTCTTTTGGGTTAGTATTGGTTTTTTCGAGCAAACCCTGCACTGCTTTTGATGCCATGTGCGAAGTTGCCAAGCCTTCACCCCTTTGAATATGGCGGGTTTTTATCCCTGTGCGAGTAACAATCCATTCATCATTGGTATCTACAATTTTGGCTAAGTCTTCGTTGGTCAAAATGTCTTCTGGAACATAGCCATGGACACCAGTGATAGCTGCTTTTAATTTCATGTAGGTTATAGTTAAGAAAAGTCAGACCAAATGGCCTGACTGTTTAGAAAATATAGACTCTTAATCTTCGTAAGATTCGATAATATGTTCTGTAACTTTAGATTCAATTTGACGTTTTGCCAAGAAAATCATATTTTTGATTGCTTCTGGAGAAGAAATTCCATGAGCAACAATTACATTTCCCCTAATACCGATAATCGGACTACCTCCGCTCACCTCATAGTTCATTCGGTCTATCAGTGGGTCTTTGATGCTCTTGCTTGCTGCATAATCATAGAAAGATTCTCCCATTTTGAAAATGACATTTCCCGTAAAACCTTCAGTGACGATGACATCAGCTTTCCCATCAAATAAATCTCGTCCTTCTACATTACCGATGAAATTAATCTTTTTATTGATTTTCAATAATTGGTGAGCTGCTTGTACCACAGTAGAACCCTTCTGCTCTTCCTCTCCAATATTAAGCAAAGCAATTCTGGGTTGAGCAACCCCAAATGAAAATTTATAGTACAAAGAGCCAAGCTCTGCAAATTCTGCCAAAACTTCAGGTTTACAATCTGCATTTGCTCCAATATCAAGCATTAAGCTATACCCTCCGTCTTTTAAAGGAAGAAACCCCGCAATAGGAGGCCTTTGGATAGAGCCAACCGTTTTAACTGTAAATAAAGAACCCACCATCATAGCTCCAGTATTCCCGGCACTACAAAAAGCATCGACTTCTTTTTCTTTTAATAATTTAAATCCGACACCAATACTTGAGTTTGGTTTTTGAGAGAATGCCCTAGTTGGATGCTCCCCCATTTCGATTACATCGTCCGCATTTACCATCTCAATTAAGTGTGATGGGTAATCAAGTGTACGCAAAATATCCAACATGATACTTTGCTTGCCAATCATAACCAACTTGACATCATCAGTTAATTGATTTGCAGCCATAACAACTCCTTCGACGATGGCTTTGGGAGCAAAATCACCCCCCATAACATCTACGGCAATTTTCATAAGGCAATTTCTGTTGGTGAGTAATTGATTCTGGTTTGTGCTGCCCTTGACAGCACAAACCATTTAAGAATTATGCGTTTTGATAGCCTTCTACTACCAATTTGCCTTTGTAGTACAAATTGCCCTCAAATACGTGTGCACGGTGGCGAACATGAATCTCGCCAGTGGTAGCATCTACTGATAATGCCTTGGTAGTTAAAGAATCGTGCGTTCTACGCTTATCTCTTCTCGTGCTCGAATGTCTTCGCTTAGGATGTGCCATTTTGCTATTAACAATTTATAAATATATATATAATCGATAAAAATTAATGTAAGAAAATCTTACTTTTAACTTAATTTTTCTTTTTTAATTGACTCAGAGCCGCCCATCGAGGGTCTATCTCCTGCTCTTCATCTCGCTCTTCCGAAAGTATTTCGGAGGAGTAAACCAATTTCCCTTCCTCCTCAAAATCTTCGTCCCTAAACTTTGGGTGAAGTTTTTTCATCGGCAAAGAAACCGCAATGAAATCATAAATATGCTGAGCTATGTTTATGGTAGCTGTACCTCGAGGAATAATTTCCATTTCATCAGAAACCTCCTCGTGCCTTTCTCCATATTTATAGATAAATCGCTCTTGAATCATAAACGGTTCATCATACAGCTCCAAACTCCTGTCGCATGTCACTTCTACACTGCCCGAAATCTCAAAATCGAGCTGAATCAATGCTGAGTTTTTGATTAAGTTTACTTTGGCAATAAAATGCCCTTTCTCAATAAAACTCGCCTCAAACTCTTCAAAGAAATTATCACTGCCCTCAAAATCAAACGTGTATCGTTTTTCTTCGAGTCCGTGAATGTTAATGTCATATTTTGATAGTATCTTGCTCACGTTTTTCACAGAAAGACTGCAAATTTAATTGTAATTTTGGAATTAAGAAAGTTTATGTCATAAAATGCTTAAAATACTTACTAATAATCGCTTGTTTTTTCTTATTTTTTGCTTTTGGGTGCTTATATCTGCTCTTTTGCAGGTATTTTTTTCTCAAAAAGAGATTATGTTTTGGGTCAATGAAAGGCATAATTTTGTCGAAGATATTTTTTTTCGGTGGATAACTCTATGGGGAGAGGATTATGTGTGGTTGATTTTATTGTTTTTTTTATGGCTCTCGGGTAAAAAAAATAAGCTCATGCCATTTCAAAAAATTCAATTCGTGGCTATTGCTTGGTTGTGTAAAGTGTTGGTTTCGGTTGGCTTAAAAAATCTTTTTCTTTTGCCTCGACCAATGGAGGTTTTCAAAGATATTGCCTCAGAGATTCATCTAGTAGAGGGTGTGAAAATTGCATATTGGCAAAGTTTCCCTTCCGGACATACCATGACAGCCTTTGCTTTTGCTACCATTTGTATGTTGCAACTCAAAAATAAATATTGGTCGGTACTTGCTTTATTAGCGGCATTGGCGGTGGCTTATTCGAGGGTTTATTTATTTCAGCATTTTCCGAGAGATGTATTTTCTGGAAGTATTTTAGGAATTTGTGTGGTGCTTTTTCTTAAAATGTGGAAATTTCGAGAGGAAGATATCTGATTTGTGTCATTTCATTCATTCTAATCTGTTGTTAAAATGTTCTATTCTAAAAGAGATTTGTATTTTCAGTTATTTGAACTCGTCGATTGTGAATCCTTGTGTCAATATGCTTATTTTCAAGACCACGACAAGGAGTCTTTTAAGATGGTGTTAGATGCGGCCGAATCGATTGCCGAAAAAATGCTTTTGCCATTATTGACCGATATGGACAGAAATGAGCCTCAATTAGTCGATGGTAAAATTCGAATTCATCCTGGGATGAAGGCTGTTATTAAAAAAATGGGGGAAGATGGTTGGGTCAATGCTGCATTTGATTATGAAGAGGGTGGGCAACAATTACCTACGACTTTGTTGAATGCTGCTGGGTTTATTTTTCAAGCAGCGAATTATTCTTCTAGTATTTTTACTTACATGAGTGGTGGAGCATCTAATTTGATACGTACTTTTGGCTCCAAAAAGCTTGTCGATACTTTTACACCTGCTATTTATGCGGGTAAATGGCAAGCAACGATGGCTCTAACCGAACCCGATGCGGGTAGCTCTTTATCGGATATTACAACTTCAGCCGAAGAAACAGGCGAAGAGGGGGTATATAAAATAAAAGGACAAAAAATTTATATTTCTGCTGGAGACCACGACGCTTGCGAGAATGTTGTTCATTTGATGTTGGCAAAAATCAAGGGTGGACCTATTGGGGCAAAGGGGATTTCGTTGTTTGTTGTGCCTCAAAAAAGAATAGATGGCGATACGCTTGTTTTCAACGATGTCGTCACGGCAGGGGTTTTTCATAAAATGGGCTATAAAGGGGCTCCTATTGCTCATCTGAGTATGGGTTCTTCGGATGATTGCTACGGGTATTTGGTCGGAGAACCACACAAGGGGCTATCTTATATGTTTCAATTGATGAATGAAGCGAGAGTAACTGTTGGGATGAATGCGACGGCTATCGGAACTGCCGCTTATCATGCCTCATTAAAATATGCCAAAGAACGACCTCAAGGTAGAAAAATTTATGAAAAAAATCCAGCATTGCCCCAAACTGCCATTATCAATCATGCAGATGTAAAACGAATGTTGCTATTTCAGAAAGCAGTGGTGGAGGGGTCTTTGTCGCTATTGATTTATTGTAGTAAATTAGCTGATTTGATTCATGTAGAAACTGGCGATACCAAAGAAAAATATACTTTTTTGTTGGATTTATTAACCCCCATAGCCAAATCCTACCCATCTGAAATGTGCTGTTTGTCAACGAGTGCGGCGGTTCAAACGTTGGGGGGAGCGGGTTATACGACCGATTTTCCAGTCGAACAGTACTACCGTGAGGCAAGGATTCATCCGATTCATGAAGGGACGACGGGTATCCACGGGATTGATTTATTGGGAAGAAAAATAACGATGCAAAATGGAAAAGCCACCCAGCTTTTTTTCGACGAAGTGGAAAATGCCATCCAAGAGGCAGCTAACAACGATGATCTGAAACCTTACGCCACTCATTTAAAACAGTATGGATTAAAAGTTCAGGACGTAACTCGGCATCTATTATCACTTGCTCAACGAGGCGAAACCGAAAAATATTTGGCTGATGCTACTTTATACTTGGAGATGTTCGGAATTTTAACGATTGCTTGGCAATGGCTTTTGCAAGCAGAAATAGCATTACGGAAAATGGAACAAGCCCATGCAGAAGATAAAAATTTCTATCAGGGAAAATGGATGACAATGAAATATTTCTTCGAGTATGAACTTGTTAAGATTGACTCCCTTGCATTACGATTGAAAAGCAATAATGCTGTAACGGTAGAAATGCAAAGCGATTGGTTTTAGTGATGTTTGGAGAGAATCCGCTGGTCTAAGGCGGATTCTTTTATCCTTTCAACAAAAACGAAAAAAGACCAAAAGCAAAAAGTAAAAAATAGCTCACCAAAGATGCGGAGCCTGCATAATCTTTGGCAATTCGTTGTCCTGTAAATAGACACAATATAGATAACAAAGAAAGCTCGATTCCTAATACAGCGAAGTCTTTTTGCCCAGTCAAAAACAATAAAATCCCTCCTCCAAAAGCCGATAATCCTGCCAAAACCTCCAAGATTGTAATGACGACAAATAGAATAGAAGCAAAGGGTTTTAAGAAAGTATTGGCAAAGATACTTGAGATATAACTTTTGTTTCCTTTGAAATCAAAAACTTTGTCGAATCCTGATTGTAAAAATAAAACTCCGCCAAATAGAGAAATCGATACTTGAAGAATAAGTAATAATGTATGGTCGAGATGCATTTTGTTGTATTTTATGGTGAGAAAATAATACTTTTGTAGATAAGTATTGATTGAATAATTTACAAACCATCTTAATTAATTGTCAAAATAAATGAATTTTATTGAATTTTACAAAATAAAGCATATTCTTGACGGATTTACGAATGATACGCTGACCAAATCAGAATGGACACATGAGGCACATTTGATTGTTGGATTGTGGCATGTAGAAACATTCGGATTTGCCGAAGCCAGAGAAATATTGAGGCGAAAAATCCGACAGTTTAATATTGCTTTGGGAGGAGAAAATACAGATACGAGTGGTTATCATGAAACGATTACTTTTTATTGGCTAAAACTGACCGAAGTCTTCCTCCTAACAATAAGGGCAGAGCTTACTTTTGAGGAAAAATGCAATCTTTTTCTCAAAAATGAACTCTGCCAAACCAATTCACCACTTCGTTTTTATTGCCCAGAGCTTTTATTTTCTAAAGAAGCTCGAGTATCCTTAGTTTTTCCAGACATAAAGCCATTTTCAGAATTAGATAGCTTTTTTAAATAAAATTGACCTCTGCAGACAATTGTATGCCAAATTTATCAAGAATCGATGCTTGGATTTTTTGCGATAACTCTTTTATGTCATTTCCTTTGCCTCCTCCATAATTTACCAATACCAACGCTTGTTTGGCATGTACACCAATGTTTTCAAAACGAGAGCCTTTCCAACCGGCTTGCTCGATAAGCCATCCAGCAGGAACTTTGACCGTATTTTCGTCAATAGGATAAGAAGGAATTGAAGGGTAGGCATTTTTGAGTTTTTCAAAATGTTTTTTAGAAATCTCTGGATTCTTAAAAAAGCTTCCAGCATTTCCAATTTCTTTTGGATTGGGCAACTTGCTTTCACGAATTTGTATCACAGCATTGCTTACATCTTTTATCGAGGGGTCAGAAATACCCATCGCAGATAAAGTTTCTTGAATAGCACCGTATTCTGTATGCAATTGTGGCGACTTACCAAGCTTGAATGTGGCATTTAAAATAATGTAGCGATTTTTTCCTTCGTGCTTAAAGAAACTTTCCCTATAGCCAAACCGACAAGCGTCTTTGTCAAATCTTTGAATTTCTCCTGATTCTAATTCCAATGCTTCTAACGAATCAAAAGTGTCTTTGATTTCTACACCATAAGCTCCGATGTTTTGCATGGGGGCGGCTCCGACAGTGCCAGGAATTAAAGAAAGATTTTCGATGCCAGCATATTGATTATCAACACAAAACAGTACAAATTCGTGCCAAATAACACCTGCTCCTGCTTGTATCCAGATGTGCTTGTGGTCTTCTTTTAGCACCCGAATGCCTTGGATATTCATCTTGACGACTAAGCCCTGAAAATCCCGAGTCAGCAAAATATTACTACCTCCGCCTAAAATAAGTTTCGGCACAGATGCCCACTCAGAAGTACTTAATAGTTCTTTTAGGTCATCGACGCTAGAGACTTCGACAAATAATTGGCATTTGCTTCAATTCCAAAAGTATTGAATGGC
>CAYUFZ010000004.1:22085-29100 GCA_964444025.1 uncultured Emticicia sp. | reverse complement strand
TTAGTGATTGATAATGAGGAGATTATGAATAATTATAAGAAATATTTTAAATTTTTTTAAAAAAATGTTTTTACTTTTCTATTTTTTCTAAAAAATGTACTATATTTGCAGTACCCTATTCAACCTTAAACTAAACTATGTACTAAATCCCAACAGATTAAATTTATTTAAACGAAACTAACGAAAACTTTTCACGAGTACAAATAAGCATCATTGAAACATGGCTTGTTTGTACTTTTTTTTTGTCTTTATTTTGATACACTTGATTGTAGTCAAAAAAATATTTATGACAAACAGTTACTTTTTTGCAAAAAAAAAGTCTAAATATTAATGAAAGAATAAATTTTTAAGTGACTGATTATAAGTATTTTATATATTTTGTTTTTTTAAAAATAGAATATATAACAAAAGAAAACCCAAAAAAATTGTTAATGTTTATTATTTTGGCACGAAAAATGTAGAAGCCTATTTAAGCCGTGCAAAAATACATAAAAATAACCCCTAAGAAGCTATGCAAAAATTAAGTTTGACTCAATCTTTACAACAGCGATTGTCTCCGCAACAGATACAATTCATTAAGCTTTTGCAGATACCTTCAGCAGAGTTGGAGCAAAGAATAGAAGAAGAATTGGAAATCAATCCTGCGTTGGAGGAGGGGATGGATTTGGATAGCCAATCAGGAGAAGAATATGACGATGATTATCCAGATAGCCGAGAAGATTATAGCGAGTATGAAACATACGAAGGGCTTGATGTGAAGCAGTATTTGAATCAAGACGAATATGCTGGATACAAAATGCAAGGTGATGGTTGGGGCGATGAAGACAGAGACAATTTGCCTGTGGCAGCCATGAATACTTTGGCGGAATCTTTGATTCAGCAATTGGGTTATCTGAAATTAAATGAAAGGGAACAAGGCATAGGGATGCAATTGATAGGGAGCATCGAAGAAGACGGGTATATTCGTCGGCCGATGCGTTCGATTTGTAATGACTTGGCATTTATCCAAAATATATATACCAATGAAGAGGAAGTAATAAAAATATTGAAAAAAGTACAAGGTTTTGAGCCTGCTGGTATTGGGGCAAGAGATTTGAGAGAGTGTCTGTTATTGCAATTGAGTCGAAAAAACCAAGAAGATAAGGAAGTGCTGAGTGCTTATAAAATATTGGAATCTCATTTTGAAGAGTTTATCAAAAAACACTACGAAAAAATTCAACGTAGATTGGAGATAGATGATGAAGAAATGAAAAATGCCATTAGAATTATTACAAGACTTAATCCAAAACCAGGCAATATCGAGATAGGAGATGCTGCTGCAGCTTATCTGACTGCCGACTTCATTGTGACCAATAATAATGGAAAGTTGGATGTATTGTTAAATTCAAAAAACGCTCCAGAATTACGTATTAGCCGCTCTTTTGCAGAAATGCTGGATATGTATGATAAATCCGAAAAAAGTGGCGTAACTCCTCACAGAAGTATCAAAGAAACCATCACATTTGTCAAACAAAAATTAGATGCTGCTCGATGGTTTATTGATGCCATCAAACAAAGGCAGCATACGCTATTGAAGACAATGAAAGCAATTGTAGAATTTCAGCGAGATTTTTTCCTCGAAGGAGATGAGTCCAAACTGAAACCGATGATTCTGCGTGACATTGCCACAAAAATAGAAATGGATATTTCGACTGTTTCGAGAGTAGCAAACAGTAAAGCCGTTCAGACAGACTTCGGAATTTATCCATTAAAATACTTTTTTTCTGAAGGGATTGCTACAGATTCGGGAGAGGATGCCTCAAGCAGAGAAGTGAAGAATATCTTGAAAGAGTTGATAGAAAATGAACCTAAAAATTCGCCTCTTTCAGACGATAAGTTAGAAAAACTATTGAATAAAAAAGGATATAATATTGCTCGAAGAACAGTTGCTAAATACCGTGAGCAACTCAATATCCCGGTAGCAAGGCTTCGCAAACAATTATAATTTGGAATACTTGTCCGACAGCACTTCTATGGAAGCGTGTCGGACAAGATACTTACTGAAAACGTTTCAAAACAAGCTGGCTAACAGTTTGTCCGATAGAAAGCGAAGAAGTTGCTGCTGGAGAGGGTGCATTGCAGACATTGACGGCAAATTCGTTTTCGAAAATCGCAAAGTCATCTACCAATCCACCGCTTCTATCACAAGCTTGAGCTCTGACACCCGCTCCTCCTGGGATTAAATCGTCTGCTTGGATTTCTGGAATTAATTCCTGCAATGCTTTCGTAAAAGCAGCCTTAGAAAAAGAACGATACATTTCGCCCAAGCCTGTTTGCCAATACTTCGCAGCTACTTTCTGAAATCCTGGCCAAGTAAGGGTTTCGATTAGCTCTTTCAGGTGAATATCTAATTTTTTATAACCTTCTCTTCGAAATGCCAAAACAGCGTTCGGTCCAGCTTCTACTCCTCCGTGTATCATTCGAGTAAAATGCACCCCTAAAAACGGAAAATTAGGGTCAGGAACAGGGTAGATTAAGTTTTTGACCAAATATTGTTTTTCGGGTTTAATTTCAAAATATTCTCCTCTAAATGGCGTGATTCGTAAGTCATCGGCACGAGAATCTGTCAGTTGTGCCACTTTGTCCGAATACAACCCTGCACAATTGACAACTAATTTAGTTTCATAGACATTTTTAGAAGTCTGAATGTGAGAGATGCCATTGGCAGTATTGATTTTTTCGACTTTTTCATTGAACACAATCTCGCCACCCAAATAGCTGGTTTTTTCTAAATATTTGATACAAACTTCTGTGTAATCAATAATACCTGTTTGTGGCACAAAAAAGCCTTTCAAACCATTGACATGCGGTTCGTATTCTTTTAATTCTTCACGATTCAGCATCTTAAATCCATCCAAACCATTCTGTTTTCCACGCTCAAACAAGCCATCCAAGATAGATATTTGCTCTTCTCGGGTAGCCACCACAATTTTTCCACATAACTCAAACTTAATATCTTCTTTTTGGCAAAAATCAATCAACATTCGATACCCGTTGATACAATTTTGAGCTTTCAAACTTCCTGGCTTATAATAAAGACCAGAATGAATGACCCCGCTGTTGTGTCCTGTTTGGTGTTTGGCAACGGCATTTTCTTTTTCTATTATCAGTAGTTTTAAATTTGGATTTTGCTCTTTGATTTGCAAGGCAGTTGCCAAACCTACAATTCCACCACCGACCACTATTACGTCATAAACCATAACAATACATTGTTTAATTTCCGAAAAAATAATATAGAATTTACAAAAAAATGGATATATTTTAAAAAATAAAATTTAATCTATTTAAAAAGTACAAATTTTCTTTGACTAATCAAATCACAAACTTAAATTTGTGCAAATTTAACGACAACATTCGGACATGAAAAAGTTTAGTGTTTTATTATTTGCGGCAGTTGCCATTTCTTTAGCTTCTTGCGATTATCAAAAAACTAATGCGATTGAACAAAAAGATGTTCGTGAGGGAGATGAGTGGGTATATGGAGTAAGCCCGGATTCTGCTGCACGTCAACTAAAAAATAAATATACCGCAAAGCCTGAGTTAGAGGCTCGTGTAAATGCTATTCGAGAGAAATTAAGCAAATAATTTTTTAGGTTTCGACAAAAGCTAAGTGAATCAAAAAGTTTAGTGTTTTTCTGCTCGATTAATACTAAACTTTTTGCTATTATTTTAATCTACCTTATTTTAATCAATCAATGAACATAGCATTAGTAACGGGTTCGGCAGGTCTGATTGGCAGTGAGTCAGTCGCCTTTTGTGCTTCCAAATTTGATTTAGTTATCGGTATCGACAACAATCTTCGTTCGTATTTTTTCGGCACCGAAGCCTCAACGGATTGGAATAGGAAAAATTTGGAAGATAAATTTTCAAATTATAAGCATTATAATGCTGATATTCGTTCGGAAGAACAAATCGGAAAAATCTTTGCGGAATATGGCACGGATATTAAGTTGGTGATTCATACAGCTGCACAGCCAAGCCATGATTGGGCTGCTCGTGAGCCATTTACGGATTTTACGGTAAATGCCAACGGAACATTGGTGATGTTGGAATCTACCAGAAAACATTGTCCTGATTCGGTATTTATCTTTACTTCTACTAATAAAGTATATGGTGATACTCCGAATTATTTGCCATTGGTCGAATTAGAAACTCGTTGGGAAATAGATGAATCTCATGCGTATTATGAGCATGGCATCGATGAAAATATGTCGATAGACCATTCTAAACACTCGATATTTGGAGCATCTAAGGTGGCAGCTGATGTAATGGTGCAAGAATATGGTCGGTATTTTGGGATGAAAACAGGTGTATTTAGAGGGGGATGCCTGACAGGGCCGAATCATTCTGGAGCTCAATTGCATGGTTTTTTGGCTTATTTGATGAAATGTGCTATTACTGGCAATCATTACACCATTTTTGGGTATAAAGGCAAGCAAGTAAGAGATAATATTCATAGCTGGGATTTGGTCAATATGTTTTGGCATTTTTATCAAAACCCTCGTCCGGGAGAGGTTTATAATGCGGGAGGTGGAAGGTTTTCTAATTGCTCGATGCAAGAGGGAATTACGATATGTGAAGAAATTACGGGTAATAAAATGAATTATAGCTACGCAGATAATAATCGTAGTGGAGACCATATTTGGTATATTTCGGACTTGTCTAAATTTAAGGCACATTATCCAGATTGGAATTGGAAATATGATTTGAAATCGACACTTGTTCAGATGTATGATAATATCGGAAAACGAGTATAATTTGTATTGGAAACAAGAAGCCGCGATTAAAATTGCGGCTTTTGTTTTTTAATCCCTGAAATTAACGAAAACATTTATGGATGGCTCTCGAAGTTTTTGTTAATTTTGTGCAAAAAACCATATCAAATGAAATTAAGTGTTGTTATTCCTGCTTATAATGAGGAGGAAAGTATCTCGGATACGCTTAGAAGCTTGTATGCTACGCTTTGCAAATACGCTATCCCTCATGAAATTTGGGTCACCAACGATAATTCAAAAGATAATACTCTTGGGGTTTTACAAGAACTTCAGAAAGAAATACCTACTTTGGTCTTTGAGACAAACAAAGGTCCGAATGGTTTTGGATATGCGGTTCGCTATGGATTGGAGCGTTTTTCGGGCGATTGTGTCGCTGTGTTTATGGCTGATATGTCCGATGACCCAGAGGATTTGGTCAAATATTATCAAACAATGCTCGAAAAAAATGTAGATGCTGTTTTTGGAAGCAGATGGATTAAGGGAGGCAAAGTGATTGATTACCCTTTGGTGAAGAAAATTATTAATCGAATTGCAAATTTTATTATAAAAGTATTTATCGGCATTAAATATAATGATACGACCAATGCTTTTAAATTATATAAACGGGAAACAATGGAGGGCTTGAAACCTTTTCTTTCCCCTCATTTCAACCTAACAGTGGAGTTACCCCTCAAAACAATTGTTAGGGGATATTCTTACGCTGTTGTACCGAATAGCTGGACAAACAGAAAGTATGGGGAGTCAAAACTGAAAATTAAAGAAATGGGAAGTCGTTATTTCTTTATTTTGGTATATTGTTTTGTTGAAAAATTCTTCTCACGAGGAGATTATATGAAAAAGCAGCATTGACCATAATGATATGTCCGTAACCTCAAAAAAAGCTTTACAAATCGGCCTTGTTTTACTGCCGGTGATTGTTTTCTTATTGTTTTTCTTCCGTTTTGCTCTGAATGTCCCTTTTGAAGATGATTTGGGAATTATGTATGCTTTGATTGACTTATTGCCCAAAGCGACTACTATTCAGGGTAAAATAGCACCGTTTGTTCTAGCTCATAATGAGCATCCAATAGCCATTTACCGATTCTTTTTGTGGCTCTATCATGTGTTTTTTCAGGTATATGATTATAAAATAATTGCTCTAATCGGAAATCTGATTTTGGTTTCTAGTCTGTTTTTCTTTTATAGATTGCTGAAATCTATCCAGCTACCTTTATTGTGGCTGATTCCGATTCCTTTTGTCTTTTTGTCATTATATATTCACGAAAATGCTCTTTGGGCTTTGTGTGCTTTTCAGCATAATGCCATCATGGGGATTTATTTTTGGGGATTGTATTGGTGTATTGTTCAAGAAAAACTAAGTTATCGATTTTTTTTCGGGCTTTTCTTATTGGCATGCACTGCTTTGTCGAGTGGCAATGGATTGATTGCTTTTCTGATTGTGGTTGGAATATTGCTTGTTGAAAAAAGATGGAAAAATGCGGGTATTGCTACTTCATTTTTTGTGTTCACCAAGTTGTTTTTCTTAAAAAATAATTTTTATCTCGAACCCAATACTATTCCTGAGATTATCAAGGGGTTTTTGTTACTGGCTGGCTCTATTGTCAAAGTTTCTACAAAAGATATTTTGGTAATGTTGGCGGGGGTAGGGGTTATTGGATTTGTTTTGGTTTGGGGTATAAAAATACTGCTCAATCGTATAGATTCTAGGCTTCGGGTATATTACTTGATGGTACTGGGAATTGCAATGTTTTGTTTGGGTACTTTTTTAGGAATCGCTGTTTATCGTGAAATTCCAGATGCGGATTTTTCGGATAGGTATCGAATTTATACACAGATGCTTTGGATTTCGGTATATTTGCTGGTTTTGCCTTGGATAAGTCGTTTGAACTTGCGTCTTATGTTTGCATATTCCTCGATTGCTCTATCTGTCTTTTATTACCTGCATAGTTTTTTGGTAGAATATCCTTATTTTACATATACGTATCATAGGCATTGGCTCGTTCCGATTAATTATCGATTGGGAAATTCTAATCTGAATGGTTGTTATTATAGGGAATTTTTTGATAAAATTTTGGCACAAATGGAAACCCAAAATACGTATCATTTGCCTGAAATAGTATTAAATTCGAGTGAAATCAAGGTGGATTCGACAAAAATACCCATCAAACACCAAAAACTTTCGGAGTCTATTTTATATCTTT
>CAYUFZ010000004.1:6147-22075 GCA_964444025.1 uncultured Emticicia sp. | reverse complement strand
CGACAAAAATAGTTTATTTCTTGTCTTACAAGATAATACTGGGAAAAGATTATTATTGCCAGTGATGCAAAAAAGGAGTGGTTTGTTGAAGATATTACATACAGGACAATTGTTGAATGATGGTTTTGAATTAATTATCGAAAAAGGGTGTTTGCCCGAAAACATATATCAAGTGATGTTGATGAGCCAGTTGGATGGCAAATATCGTTTGTATCCAACTGATTATCAATTGAATATAAGAAATTTGCAGATGATTCGATAAAAATGACGTTTAATTTCCCCAATGAAAAAAATATACTTATACACAAGTAGCCATTTAGTCAAGGTAATTTATCTTGTATTTTTGATAATATTATTAATCCCATATTATAGAATCGCCGAAATACCTTTGCCGGGTATTGATAATTCTTGGCGTATTGCTTTGGAATTGGCTTATCAAAAAGGCTTGGTTTTTGGCAAAGATATCATTTATACTTATGGCCCTTTGGGAAGATTGACACAGAGAGTTGCCATAGAAACAAGTCATTTTGAATTGTTTCTGTATGATTTTTTCTGCTATGCCAATACTGCTTATGTTCTTTATCTTTTCTTACCCAAAGACACAAAAAAGATTCACTATCTCATTCATTTTGTGTTATTTTTGATTATTTCTTCTATATTCGGAGAATGGATAAGTTTTTTGTTGTTTTTTGTGAGTATTATCGCAGGGTTTAGGTTTTTAAAAAATCATAATTATTGGGAGCTTTCGTACGCTTTGTTGATGGGGATAATTAATTTTTTCATCAAAGCTAATTTCGGGGTAGTAGCGATTCTCTTTGTATTGGTTTTGCTGGTGTATGCTTTTCTTACCGATAGGATGGGTGGAAAGTTTTTGTTTGCTTATATGTTTGGAGCAATTGCGATGGTTTTTTTATTAGGGTTTTGGTGGAAAACAGATATTCCTTCTTATTTAAGTTCGAGTTTGCAAATTATCAAGGGTTATAATGAAGCCCAATCGGTGTTTCCTTTTTTTAGGGGCAAAGCGGTGGCTTCTTCGTATATTATTTTTTTTGCTTTTGTGGTATTGGCAATCATTTATTGCATCAGACAATTGCGGAGGGGGTGTTTTTTTACAAAAGAAACCCTCGATGTCGTTTTTTTGTTGGCTTGTATTGGTGGAAGCTTTTTTATTCTTTTGAAGTATGCTTTTGTAAGAGCTGACGATGCCCATTTGATTTCTTTTGTGAAAAATGCTAGTATTCCGTTGATATTTTTGGCTATTCATACCAAAGAGCGTTTAATTCATTATGGGGCTTGGTGCTTATTTATGGCGAATATCGTCTCATATCTCTTGTTTTATCAGTCGATTTATGGCAAATTTGATATTAAGTTCTATGATAACCTCAAAATGAAAAGCACGATTTTGCCCCAATACTTCAATGATATTTTTGAATCTCCTCGTCACTCTCGTCATTATAGCTATCCGTCCAATGCCTTAAAAGTCATTGGAAAGGCTTCGGTCGATGTGGTGCCAAATGAGGCTTCTGAGGTGTATTTTAATCATTTGAATTATAACCCTCGACCGATTATGCAATCTTATCAAGCCTATAACAAGTATTTGGATAAGATAAATCAGGAGAAATATTTATCTAAAACAGCTCCTGATTTTGTGATTTATGGGCTTGAAAGTATTGATGGTAAATATGCTTTGGGTGACGAAACGCTCACTTTTTTGGCTTTAATAAGAAAATACAATCCCATACTCCGGTGGAAAAATAGGATTTTACTCCAACATCAGAGCCATGAAAAAAATATACGTCTGGTAGCAAAACATCGGAAGAAAATAGTTTTGGGGCAACCTTATCGGGTTTCTGCTCCTTCGGATGGAAAAAAAATGTTTTGTGTGGCAACAATAAATGTGAAGTATAATAGTTTTGGTAAATGGATGAATTTGCTGTTTCAACCACCTCATTTATCTATGAAGTTTTCCCTTGAAAACGGAGAAAGTAAAGATTTTATCACCATGCCAACTTTACTTGAAAAAGGGTTGATTGTGAGTGATTTTGCCGAAAATGTTGAAGATATTGGTCAAATTATTGCCAATGGAGAAACAAAAAGAAAAAAAATAAAAACCATTGTTTGGGAGGAGAAGAAATTTTTGACCGATGGTTTTGAGAAAGTTGTAGAAATTGAAGAACATTGGTACCAAATGAAATAAACAAATGATTAGAAAAAATATTAATCCAATTCTATTAAGCCTACTATTTTTTATTGGCTCTCCAATATTGGCTCAAGACAACAAAGCTACCAAGTATGTTTGCTTGGGATTGGGTAATTTGGAAAATGATGTCAATTTCGGCATTTCTGCCATGAATAAGGTCACTCCGATGGGTTGTAATTCTGTTTTATTGACTATCTGGTGGGATAGGGTTTATCCAAAGCCGGATTCTAAGCCTGATTTTCGACAATTGGATAATCAAATCAATCATGCTGTCAATACATTAGGAATTAAAGTGGCTATTCGGATACAACTTGGACGAAATTATGCCTTAACGAAGGGTTTTTGGTCGGAAGATGAAGCAATGAAAGATTTCAAGGGTAAACCATTGACGGATTATTATGATACCAATAATTTTAGCTTTGCTCATCAAGCATCGGTAGAAAAAGCAAAGGGCTTTGTGAAAGAAGTCACGGAAAGGTATAAAAAATACCAGCAAGCTGGTAATATTTTATTCATCACGGTTGTTAATACTCCTCAACAAGAATTGGGCTACGATTTTCAGAATCAACAATGGCCCTCGCCTTTTTATCCAGCGGTATTTGACCATTCCAAATGGGCGATGATTAAATTTAAAGATAGTATGCGTGAGAAATATACCAATACACGTACTTTGAATGCTTATTGGGGGACAAATTACAAAAGCTTTTCTGAGGTTGAGCCCTATGTCAATTGGGCAAATGTGAAAGACTCTTTCCGAGGACGGAGAGGCCAAGATTGGTATGTGACTCGCCATCTCATGCTAAAAAATTATTATGACCAAATCATCGAAGCAATTAAATCTGTCGATAAAAGCTATCAGGTTGCTTGTGAGTTTGGTGGGATTGCCGATAATCTTACTTTATTGAGAGGGACGTATGGTTTTGTGAATTTGACCGAAAAAGCCGATATTTTAAAAACAAGTATCGACGGATTTCAGGGAGATTTGGCATCAAGCAATTTATTGCCACATCAAAAACTATACACAGAAGTTGCTTTTTTTGATTTAGAAACCTCCGATGACTTTAAGAAATATGTGCAAAGAGCGATTTCGTATAATTGTGAATTTATCATGCTCGGTATCTCGGAAGAGCCGACAGCTTTCAACAAAACCTTGCCGGGATTTCAAGAAGCTCTCAATAGTCTGAATCAAATAAAAAAACCTTTGGTATTTGAAGATTCGGTCAGTTATAAGCTTTCACAACTCATCGACAGTCGAGAAATGGTACTCAATGATTGGAAAACTCGTTCGGATGAGGGGAGAAAAAAAGTAAAAATTAAACTGATTGAGGATTTGATTTTAGAAAATAAACCCATCGAAAATCCATTGAAGGAGGACGAGCAACAAAATAATTATACTCCTGGAGGGATTCCTCCCAAAAAAGATGGTCCCAATGAATTACCCGTGGCAACAATCAAAAACTACACAAAAGAGGTGGTGGTTGGTCAGGAATTTAGATTTCGTTTGCCTGAGCATTTATTTTACGACAGAGATGGCTTTGTTGCGTATATTGATGTTTTAGAAATGCCTACTTGGCTGAGTTTTAATGTATTTGAATTGACTTTTTCTGGAAAAAATGATTTTATGGGGAAAAATGAAATCAAATTGAGAATTTATGACAATAACGGCTTTAGCATAGATGAATCTATTTTTATTGATGTTGTCCCTCCAATTGTAGATTTAGAGTTGATAAAAGCAGATTATTTCGATGTTCCGATTCAGGGATGGGGTTATCTTGAAAATAACAGAACGCTAGTGCTGGAATCCTTACCAGAAAAATTGAATGTTGTGGCCCATTGCAATTTAGATTCGGCGGTTTTTAGATTTGAACTTACTGGTTCTTATAAAATTCAACGGGAATCAGCAAGATTTCCATATAATCTTTTTGGGGAAGGTAGAGGATTGGCGTTTCCCGTAGGCAATTATTCGCTACATGTAAAAGCATTCAAAAAAGATTCCTTAGTTACTTATAAGACGGTTTCGTTTAGGGTTGTTTATTCTACGGATTCTTTGAAAAATATCATTCCTGAGTGGAAAGCGTATCCCAATCCATTTGAAAATATTTGTAACCTAATATTGCCCGAAAATACCAAACCAGAATCCTTGAATTTCTTTTTTGTGGCTGCCAATGGAAATAAAATTCCTTTTGAAAAAGAAAACATAAGGTTTGAGGCAGGGGTTGCTCGAATAGATTTGGAATGTCTCCCCTCTGGCAATTTGATTCTACAAGTAGAGGAGGCTGGAAAAGTCCTGAAAAGTTTAAGAATTACCAAGATTTAAGAAATTCCTGAAAGTTATGTAGAGAAAAGGTTTCAACAATTGCCCAAAAAGTACTACTAAAAAACATATAATAAAATATTTCCCATTTATTATATCGAAAAGCCAATGCCAATAAAGTGCCGCCAATAGGAGAAAACAAGATAGGGGTAAGAGCTGTGATTCCTTTTAGTCCAAAATTATTTCTTATTTTTATAGCAAATCTCGATAGTTTGCTGAATTTTCTTTTTGAATTTTCTTTGTTGATGAATTTAGACAAAACGGTTTGAAAAAATAAAAGCATGACCACCGCAAGCATCATACCCACGACAGAACAAATAATGGTCTCAAACCAGCGGAGTTGTAATGCGATTCCAGTAAGTGGCCCCCCAATAAATTTAAAAAAACTAATACTGATTACTGAAATATATTTGGCTAACTTCATATTCAAAATGTCTGATTTTGGGAAATGATGTATCAAAAATATATACGAAATTTGAACAATAAAATTATATATTATCCTCAGATATTACGTTGTAGTGCCAAAAAATGGTTGAAATTAGTACTTTTAAATCCTCCAACCCGCAAAGCCGCTGACATGTAGTAAACCGACCGATACAACATTACGAATGTGCCATTTTTTGAAACTGAAAATCTAGGATTTGGTTTGGCTCACTATGCCGAATAGAAAGTGTAATTTTTGAATACGATTTTAAGTAATTGATTATCAATCCTATTTTTTTATTTAATTTCATGCAATTCTTTAAAGTATTGTTTATATTTATCTGTTCAAAAACCTAAACTATCAAACATGTTCAAAAAACTACTATTTCTCTTACCCTTCGTAAGCTTCGTGGCAACAGCCCAGATAGAAAAAGCTCCTAAAAGAGCAGAGGGGATTTATGCCGACCGAACCATCATTCGAGGAGTTACCCTAATTAACAGCACAGGAGCACCTCCGCTTGGGCCTGTCGATATTGTTATTGAAAAAAATAAAATAGCACAAATCAAACAAGTGGGCTATCCGGGAGTACCTATTGAGGCTAAAAGTCGTCCAAAGCTCAATACGGGAGATAAAGAATTAGATTGTACCGGAATGTACCTCATGCCAGGGTTTATTGATATGCACGGCCATATAGGAGGCAAATCGCAAGGAACGCCTGCCGAATATGTTTTCAAATTGTGGCTTGGACACGGCATTACGACTATCCGTGACCCTTCTGCAGGAAATGGATTAGATTGGACTTTAGACCAAAAAAATAAGAGCGAAAAAAATGAAATTACCGCCCCTCGTATCAAAGCCTATACAGCTTTTGGAATGGGTAGCGATAGGCCTATCAATACTCCCGAGGAGGCAAGAGAATGGGTAAGAAACAATGCTACCAAAGGGGCAGATGGTATTAAGTTTTTTGGGGCAGAACCCGATGTTTTTAGAGCAGCTTTGGAGGAAAATAAAAAATTGGGTTTACGTTCTGCCTGTCATCATGCACAGTTGGAAGTTGCCCGCATGAACGTATTGGCAACAGCTAAGGCGGGTCTTACCAGCATGGAGCATTGGTACGGATTACCTGAGGCACTGTTTGACGACAGAACATTGCAGAATTATCCAGCAGATTATAACTATAATAATGAGCAAAATCGATTTGAGGAGGCGGGAAAGCTTTGGAAACAAGCTGCTGAGCCGGGCTCCGAAAAATGGTATAAAGTAATGGATGAGCTATTGAAGCTTGATTTTACTCTTGATCCAACCTTCAATATTTATGAAGCAAATCGTGAATTGATGCTTGCCAGAAGGGCTGAATGGCATGATGAATATACCTTGCCTTCACTTTGGCGTTTCTATGGCCCTAGCAGAATATCTCATGGCTCGTATTGGCTCAATTGGGGAACTGAGCAAGAAATCGCTTGGAAAGAAAATTATAGAATATGGATGCGTTTTGTGAACGAATATAAAAATAAAGGCGGGCGAGTAACTACCGGCTCGGATTCGGGTTTTATTTATCAATTGTACGGGTTTGCTTATATTCGTGAGCTGGAATTGCTGCGTGAAGCAGGTTTTCACCCTTTAGAGGTGATTCGTTCTGCCACAATTAAAGGGGCTGAGGCATTGGGAATGGCAGACCAAATTGGCTCGGTTGAGGTTGGGAAATTAGCAGATTTTGTGATTACGGAAGAAAATCCATTAGCCAACTTCAAGACGCTTTATGGTACAGGGGCTATCAAAGTAAATGAACAAAACGAAGTCATTAGGGTTGGAGGGGTGAAATATACCGTAAAAGATGGAATTATCTATGATGCCAAACAATTATTGGCAGATGTACGTAAAATCGTGGAAGATACCAAACAAAAAGAAAATTTTGAAATGACTCAGCCAGGAGTCAAATCTAAAAAAATGAAAAAATAACGCATTCTTTTGCCGATTTTTCATAATTTAATGCCCAAATTCTTTTTCAATAATTTGAATTTGGGCAATTTTTTGGCTTTATTTTTGTATATATTTCTTCGATTAATACCTAATCGTTGTTACTATGCTAATGAAACTAAGTCTAAAGAAATATTCCCAATATAAATGTCATTTTGAAAAATTAACGCTTAAAATTTCGGCTTTTTTTATAAAAGCTAAATGATTGCCTATATGTCTAAATATTTTAATTTTGATATTGAAAAAATCAGTCCGTCTCAAATTCATCTTTTTGATAAGGAAATCGCAAAAATCAGATTACTGGGGGTTCAAGCCATTAGTTTTTTGATTTTAATATTTACCCCTATTCTTGCTCCGCTTCAATTTAGACATTTGTATCAAGACAAAGGACAGACCGTTTTGTACTGGTATATCGCCTATGTTATCCTTATTATGGTGGTATCTGCATCGATTTTTTTTGTTAGTAGGTACTATCGGGCAAAAGAAGAGAACCTTATTTTTTATGGCAATTTCATGTTCTATTTCTTGATGTTGTGGACTTGTCAGGGCAATTTGGTGGTAAGTTTTGTAGGTGTTTACTATGGTTCGGATATTTTATCGGTCATCATTGCTCCTTCGGTATTTTCGACAATCTTTTTGATGAAGCGACGTGGAAGGTTATGGCTTTTGGTCTCTTATTATTGTATAGTATTAGGTGTACTTGCTCTGATGGAACAATACTCGTTTTTCCAAATGTTGGATAAAGGGGTTTCTTTGTTTGGTATTTTTTTGTTGTATTATATCGTTGCTGATTTTTTAGCATATTCTTGGCATTATGAGAAAAAACGACAGTTTGAGAATGTTAAGACCAATCAAACTTTGGCACTAAAGACACAGCAACAGGAAGATACTTTTTATGCGGTATTGAATGCCATTAATTCTCTTTCAAAAGACCCTAAAAATGAGGTTTTACCGAAAGATATTAATTTGGATGTGAAAGAACGAACATTTAATCTTATTGCAGATTTTACCAAAACACAACACCAATTCAATGAAACACTGAAAAAATATGAAGATATCTTTGAAAATGTCAATGACGGAATTCTGATTTTAGATCAATATGGGCAAATAAAAGACATCAATAAAGCTGGAAAAGGAATTTTGGAAATTGAAGATGGAAATTTTCAACATATTTCTTTGGGGCAAATTGTGTATGAAGAGGATAGGCAAAAATCAAAAAGTTACCTTGATTTACTTGTCAATGAGGGGGAATACAAAGGCTATGAAGGAAGAATCGTCACGCTGATGGGGAATATCAAGCATGTTGAAGTAAATTCAACAGCAATTTATCAAAATGGAGTGTTTGCAGGTTCAAGGGATATTATTCGTGATATTACCGAAAGGAAAAATGCAGAAGAAGAAATATTTAAAGCCCGAAATTCTGAAAAACAGTTTTTGGCAAACATGAGCCATGAAATCCGTACCCCGCTCAATGCCATCATCGGAATGTCGCATCTCTTATTTGATACGAAACCTAATGCTGACCAAATTGAATATCTCAACATCATTAAAAATTCTTCCAATTTCTTATTATCGCTCATTTCCGACATCCTGGATATGTCAAAAATTGAAGCTGGAAAAATGGAGCTTAATTTGGCAAATTTTGACCTTTGGGGTTTACTCAAAACAATAGAAAAGACATTTGTGCTAAAATTGGAGAGAAAACCCATCAAATTTGTCTTGGATTTAGATGAAAAAGTTAGAGGAATGTGGCAGGCAGACAAACTGATATTGAATCAGATATTGTTTAACATTGTTTCGAATGCTGAGAAGTTTACGGAGAAGGGTGAAATAAAACTACAAGTGAAGATTGTGGGTAGTCAAGAGGAAAAACAATTGTTGGAGTTTAGTGTGTCTGATACGGGTATTGGAATGCCTAGTGAAAAATTAGATGTAATTTTTCAGAAATTTACGCAAATTCATGAAAAAAAATCACAAAAACAGCAAGGAACAGGGCTTGGTCTTGCTCTTTGTAAAGAATTTGTGGAAATGCAAAATGGCTATATTGTAGCAGAAAGTACATTAAATAAAGGGACAACGATTCGTTTTGTGTTGCCATTGTCAAAAATTTCTGATTTGAATCTACACGAAGGCAATGAACCCCAAGAATATTCCAATCGACAAATGAATACCGGAAAAATATTGGTAGCCGAAGATAATAAGTTCAATCGTTTGTTTGTCGAAAAGGTTCTCCTCAAAAATAATGTACCTTTTGAGTTTGCCCTTGATGGAAATGAAGCGATAGAGAAAGCTCAATCGACCCAATACAGCCTGATTTTGATGGATATTGAAATGCCTATCTTAGATGGGTTTGAAGCGACAATTGCTATCCGAAATACTGAAAATTATAATCAACATACGCCTATTATTGCTCTGACCGCCTCGGCTCTTAGTAGTATTAAAGAACATGCCTTGCATGTGGGAATGAATGGGTTTTTGTCGAAGCCATTTACGCCCGACCAGCTCAATGATGTATTGAAAGCGTTTGTTTGTAAAGATTAGGTAGGATTTTCGCTATTAATCTTTATTCATTAAAAAAATTGCTCTAATATATTTATCGAACCATTGTTGATAGATTGTGAATAATCAAAGAAAGATTGAAATGAATGAGAATAGAATTATTTTTAGAGCCTTCATGTCGAGTTGGGTTAAAGTAATAAAACTTGAAATTATATTAAAAAAAAAACGCCCTAAATTATTAAGGCGTTTTTTTATTAATTAACCGAAATCGATTGAACAGGCTCTTTTTTCTCTTCTGGCAATTTAAACTCGATAGGTTTTGCCACTTTATCCTCTAGCAAAGCAATAGCAAGCACCTCTTCCACATAATCTACATAATGAAAAGTAAGCCCTTGAGTATAAACTTCTCCGATTTCTTCTACGTCTTTCCGATTCTTATAACACATGATAATATCTTTGATACCAGCACGTTTGGCAGCTAGAATTTTCTCTTTAATTCCGCCAACAGGCAAAACCTTTCCACGAAGGGTTATTTCTCCAGTCATGGCTGTATTAGCTTTTACCTTTCTCTGTGTAAACATCGATGCCATAGAAACCAACATCGTAATTCCCGCCGATGGGCCATCTTTCGGCACAGCTCCTTGCGGTACGTGTACATGCAAATCATAATTTTGGAATATTCTATAATCAATGCCCAAATCTTCTGCGTGAGATTTGAGGTAAGACAATGCCGTCACGGCAGACTCTTTCATTATATTTCCTAATTGACCAGATAACGTAAGCTGCCCTTTTCCTCGGCTTAGGCTTGATTCTATGAACAAAATGTCGCCCCCAACAGAAGTCCAAGCCAAACCAGTAACAACTCCAGGAACGTCGTTTCCTTCGTATATGTCTTTATCAAAAATAATTGCTCCCAGCATTTTCTCGATATGCTCTTCTTTAATCACTTTAGGGTATTCTTCACCCAAGGCGATTGCTTTGGCAATTTTTCTGATTAAAGACCCTATTCGTTGCTCTAATTTTCTTACACCCGATTCGCTGGTATAGCTTTCTATTACTTTTTGAATGGCTTTATCGTCAATTCTTAAATTTTTTGCTTTTATTCCATGCTCTTCCAATTGCTTAGGAATCAAGTGTTTTTTGGCAATTTCAATTTTTTCCTCCACCGTGTAGCCCGAAATTTGGATAATTTCCATACGATCTCTCAAGGGACCTTGGATACTATCCAACGAATTGGCAGTAGCAATGAACAAGACCTTGGATAGGTCATACTCTACTTCCAGATAATTATCTTTGAAAGCATTATTTTGTTCGGGGTCTAATACTTCAAGCAAGGCAGAGGAAGGGTCTCCTTTGTGGTCACGGTTTACTTTATCTATTTCGTCCAACACAAATACAGGATTTGAGGACTTTGCTTTTGAAATATTCGTGATTAATTTTCCCGGCATAGCACCAATGTAGGTTTTGCGGTGTCCACGAATTTCTGCTTCGTCATGCAATCCTCCTAATGCCATTCTGACATAGTTTCTACCCAATGCTTTAGCAATAGATTTGCCCAAAGATGTTTTTCCAACACCAGGAGGGCCATACAAACAAAGAATAGGGGCTTTCATATCGTTGCGGAGTTTTAGTACCGCCAAATATTCAATGATTCTCTCTTTTACTTTTTCCAAGCCCGAATGGTCTGCATCTAATACTTTTCTTGCTCGTTTAAGATCAAAATTATCTTTTGTATATTCGTTCCAAGGTAAATCAACCATTGTTTCTGCATACGACAATGAAATACCATACTCCGGCGACATGGAATTCATGCGAAGAATTTTGTTCAATTCTTTGTTGAAATGGTCATTGGCTTCTTTGCTCCATTTCTTTTTAGAGCCTTTTACACGCAATTTTTCTACTTCTTGGTCGGGGGTTTCCATTCCCAACTCCTCTTGCAATACTTTAATCTGCTGACGCAAATAATATTCTCTTTGCTGTTGGTCAATATCAATACTTGCTTTGCTTTGAATATCCCGTTTAATCTCCAAGACCTGAATCTCTTTCATCATGTGTTCGAGTAGCTTATGAGCTTGCTCGCCACCATCAAATGTTTCTAAAAGCAATTGTTTCTCACTAATCTCGATGTTTAGGTTCGACGAAAGGAAATGGGTTAAAAAACTAGGACTTTCAATGTTTCCAATGGCAGTTTGGGCATCTCTTGGGATATCAGGATTGAGGTTTAATATTTTATAAGCAGCCTCTTTTAGGCTTTCAATCAATGCCTTGGTTTCTTTTTTACGAACATTCGGAAAGCTTTCTGGAATATATCGAACTTTTGCCAATAAATGCGGCTCTGTTTGGGTATATTCAATGATTTCAAAGCGTCTTCTTCCTTGGATAATGACGGTGACATTCCCATCGGGTAAGACAATCATTTTCAGAATATGGGCAATGGTGCCAACTTTAAACAAATCTTCGGGGGAAGGTTCGTTTGCCGTATGACGTACTTGAGCAACCACACCGATTGTTTTATCGGAACGGTATGCTTTCTTAACCATTTTAATAAATTTCTGACGAGTAACGGTCACTGGAATGACAATCCCCGGAAACAAAACAGTATTTCTTAGAGAAAGCAAAGGTAAATCTTCCGGCAGGTTCTCTTCATTCTCCATTACCTCTTCGGGAGAGGCAATTTCTATCATTTCGACGTTTGAAACGTCTTGTCTTGCCATGACAAGTCTTGAGAGTGTGTCTCTATTCATTGGGTGTTAATATTTTAAATGCCGTTTGATTGAAATATATATCTCTACGGATTGTCGTTTGATGTCTTCCAAAACGATGGTTTTGTTTTAGAAAAGCATGTTAAATGATAAATTACAGCGATATCTAAAGCCCTGACATATTGTCAGAGTGAAAGTACAAAAGCTTTTTTAAAAAAAGAAAATATACCAATAATTTAATTAGCTCAATTGCCGTGCCAATGCTAATTTTCATGGCAGTTTGGCAGTAAAATCTTATCGGACGGTATTTTTTATGCGACATTTCTATCTGCTAAAGAAATAATTGATTTTTTTTTCTTTATTTTGATATTGGCTTGAAAATCAACCTGTCAAATCTTTTGTTTGAATGTTACACTAAAAACTACGAATTTAATGAAAAAATGTTTGTTACTATTAGGTTTAATTTTTCACACTTCACTGATTTTTGCCCAACAAGACCCCGAATTTTTACTCAATCATAATAATCGATGGGTGGATTCGGTATTTAATACATTAAGTTTGGAGGATAAAATTGGGCAATTATTGATGCCTCGGGGAAATACTTCTGGTAAACCACACGATGTGGAAAAATTAAAACGCTGGGTGAAAGATAGTCGAATTGGTGGACTCGTGATGTTTGCCGCTCCGCCTACTGTTCAGGCTCGTATTGTGAATGAGTTGCAGGCTTTGTCTAAAGTTCCTTTATTAATCGGAATGGATTTGGAATGGGGGCTTGCGATGAGATTGGATAGTTCTGCCAGATTTCCTTATCAAATGAGCTTGGGAGCAATTCAAGGCGAGGAAAAATTATTGTTTGACATGGGCGTAGAAATTGCCGAACAATGCAAAAGAATTGGCGTGCATATCAATTACGCTCCGGTAGTAGATGTCAATATCAATCCTAATAATCCTGTCATAAATTTTCGCTCTTTTGGTGAAAATCAGCGAATGGTTGCTCAAAAAGCTCTTGCCTATATGAAAGGCATGAATAGCCGAAAAATCCTTACGACTGCAAAACATTTTCCTGGGCATGGAGATACCGGTGTGGATTCTCATTATGATTTACCTTTGATTGCCCATGATAGGAAAAGATTGGATAGTGTTGAGTTTTATCCATACAAAGTGTTGATAGATAATGGATTGAGCGGAGTGATGACTTCTCACTTAAATGTTCCATTACTAGATTCAACTAAAAATTTGGCAGCTACTTTCTCCAAAAATATTGTAAAAGACGTATTGAGAAATGATTTACTTTTCAAAGGGCTTACGTTTACTGATGCAATGGATATGCAAGGTGCCATCAAGTATTTCTCGAAAGGGCAGGCAAATGTAAAAGCTCTTTTGGCTGGAAATGATATATTAGAAACTTTTGAGGACGTAGAGGAGGCAATTAATGCTACAAAGCAGGCTATTGCCAACAAAGAAATTTCAATGGAAGAAATTGACACTCGGGTCAAACGAATTTTAAAAGCAAAATCTTGGGTAGGACTAGACAAATATAAACCGATTCGGATTGATAATTTAGTTGAAGACCTTAATACCCGAAAGGCGGATTTACTCAATCGACAATTGGCGGAGGCATCGGTCACGGTACTGAAAAATGATGCCGAGGTGTTGCCATTGAAAGATTTGACGCAAAAAATACTCAGTGTGTCAATCGATGCCAGCCAGCCAACGACATTCCAAAAAATGTCAGAAAATTATACATCTATTCATACGATTCAGCTTCCTCCTAATTCGTCTGATTCAAGCATCAATGCTCTCGTGAATGAAGCTAAAAACTATGATTTAGTATTGTTGAACTTACATCTAAACAACATTAGGCCCGCTGCTAAATATGGTTTGACCGATGGAAATCGTAAAGCATTTAAGGCATTGGTAAATACTGGAAAGGCGGTTACTACTATTTTTGGTAATCCTTATGTATTGGATAAATTGGAGGATTTGGACAAGTCTTTGGCAGTAGTAATGGCTTATCAATTGACAAATTATATGGAAGAGGCGGCTGCTCAAGTCATTTTTGGGGCAATTCCTGCAAAAGGTAAATTACCTGTTTCTGTTAATATGTCTTATCTTGCTGGTTCTGGTATGAATATTCAGGCTATTGGTCGTTTGGCCTATGGTATTCCTGAAATGGTTGGATTAAATGGCATCGAATTAAATCAAAGAATCGACTCGGTTATTAACTTGGGCTTGGTACAAAAAGCGTATCCAGGAGCAAGCATGCAAATTGCCAAAGATGGTCGGGTAATTTATCAAAAAACATTCGGATATCACACATACGAGGCGGCTTCTGCTGGCTCAGATGCTTTGCTTCGCCCAACAAAATATGTGTCCGAACACAAGAACGATGTCATGGATGAGGCGGTCAAGAAAAGTGGTTTAAGCAGTGTAGCAATGGAATCCGAAAAAATTAGTCTCGGAAAAGTGAAGCTGACAGACCTTTACGACTTAGCTTCTGTGACAAAAGTGAGTACTTCGGCATTGGCAATCATGCAATTGATGAGTGAGGGGAAATTTGATTTGGATAAAAGTTTTAAAGATTATTATCCCGAATTTGCAGATGGAAATAAGGCAAATTTGAGATTTAGAGATATGCTGACACACAAATCAGGGCTGAAAGCTTGGATACCTTTTTGGATGGATTGTATTGATTCTGTGGCATCGGTCAAAAATAGTAGTGTTTTTAAAGAAAAATATGCTCAACAATACAAAAAACCATTCTTCATGTCGAAGAAAAAGTATCAGCAAGTATTAGCAAAAGCAATTAAAGAAGATAAAAATCTGTGGAAAGATTGCCTTTCTTCTCAATCTTTGGTTTGGAAACCCAATACGCTTTCCACCCAAAAAACAGACGATTTTAATGTACAAGTAACGGATTCGTTGTGGTTGCATAAAAATTATCGTAATGTAATTTTTGATGCTATTGAAAAATCCCCAGTCAAGCCCGAACAAGGATATGTTTACAGCGATTTGCATTATTATACTTATCCGTCTTTTGTGGCAAATATAACTGGAAAAAATTGGGAAGATTATCTGAAAATAACATACCGACAAATTGGAGCAAATTCATTGACATACAATCCTTTAAGATTTTATTCCAAACAAGAAATTGTTCCTTCGGAAAGAGATACTTTGTTCAGAAAAACATTAATTCATGGACGAGTACACGACGAAGGTGCAGCAATGTTAGATGGAATTTCAGGACACGCTGGCTTATTTGGGAATGTCAATGATTTGACCAAATTGATGCAAATGTATCTTCAAAAAGGATATTATGGCGGAAAACAATTGATAAAACCTGAAATAGTGGAGGAATGTACCAAATATCAATTTCCAGAATTGAAAAATCGAAGGGCAATTGCTTTTGATAAATTAGATTTTAATCCAAAAGTAGGCAATGGGCCTATGTCGGCTTCGTCGCAGAGTTATGGACATTCGGGCTTCACCGGAACATTTGTTTGGGTTGACCCTGCCTATAATTTGGTCTATACATTTTTGTCTAATCGGGTATATCCTACAAGGGATAATGTCAAAATTAGTACTTTGAATATTCGTACTGAATTGGGTGAACAACTTTATCGCATGTTGAAGAAATGATTTGATAAATAGGGGAATAAAAAATAGCTTGCCTTTTGAAAGGCAAGCTATTTTTTAGATAGAATATTCGCCTTTTTGGCGACATTTTATGAAAAAAGCCTCGAATATTCGAGGCTTTTTTTGTGGGAGTTACAGGATTCGAACCTGTGACCCCCTGCTTGTAAGGCAGGTGC
>CAYUFZ010000004.1:0-6047 GCA_964444025.1 uncultured Emticicia sp. | reverse complement strand
TGTGACCCCCTGCTTGTAAGGCAGGTGCTCTGAACCAGCTGAGCTAAACTCCCTTCAGAATGTGACGAGTGATAAGGTTTTGTGGGAGTTACAGGATTCGAACCTGTGACCCCCTGCTTGTAAGGCAGGTGCTCTGAACCAGCTGAGCTAAACTCCCTTATCTGAACTCGTTTCGTTCGGGAATGCAAAGATGCAAGTCTGTTTTTTTATTTCCAAATTTTATTTAAAAAAAATATTAAAGATTTTGTTTTTCTTTGTAATGTTCTATCAAAAATTTGATTTGTTTAATTTGTGTTTTGCATTTTTTGTTCAATTAAATACAATTGTTGTCAAAAAAGTATTTATTTCTGTCAAAATACTTTTGGATACTTTTGAGTCAAAGTGATAATTTTGTAAAACATTTATTCAACTTATTTTCAAAATAGATAAGCAACATGGCACTTGAACAAACATGGCGTTGGTTTGGACCAAATGATCCGGTCAGCCTTTCAGATGTAAGACAAGCCGGAGCAACCGGAATCGTCTCAGCACTTCATCAAATTCCGAACGGACAAGTTTGGTCAAAATCCGATATTCTTGAAAGGAAGTCGATAATCGAAAAGGCAGGTTTGGTTTGGTCGGTAGTAGAAAGCGTGCCTGTACATGAAGATATTAAAAAAGCAAGTGGCAATTGCAAACAATATATCGAAAATTACAAAGAATCTTTGGTAAATTTGGCAGCCTGTGGAATAGACACCGTTTGTTATAATTTTATGCCCATTTTGGATTGGACTCGTACAGATTTAGATTACTCTCTTCCAGATGGTTCTACTGCTCTGAGATTTGACATGAACGAGTTTTGTGCATTTGAGGTATATATATTACAGCGAAAAGGTGCTGAAAGTTCATACTCAGAGGCTCAGTTGGCAAAAGCAAAAGCATGGGTTGAACAAGCAAGCGAGGCTGATATTAGCAGACTGACAAAAAACATCATTGCGGGGTTACCAGGAAGTGAGGAAAGTTTTACGATAGAGGCTTTTCGGGATACATTAGAAACCTACAATCACGTAGGTGATAAAGAACTACGACAGAATTTATATCATTTCTTGAAAGAAATCACACCAGTAGCTGAAGAAGCTGGTATTTTGTTGGCAATTCACCCCGACGACCCCCCATATCCTATTTTAGGGTTACCTCGTGTGGTAAGTACTGAACAGGATGCCAAGATGCTTTTAGCGGCTTCGGAAAGCAAGCATAATGGTCTTTGTTTTTGTACAGGAAGCTATGGTGTTCGGGCAGATAATGATTTGGTTGGTATGGTCGAGCGTCTCGGAAATAAAATTAATTTTGTACATTTACGTGCCACCAAACGAGATGAGGAAGGTAATTTCTTCGAAGCCGACCATTTGAATGGCGATGTAGATATGTTTGGCGTGATGAAAGCGTTGGTTTTGGAACAAAAAAGACGAATAAGTGAGGGAAGAGAAGATTATCGCTTACCATTCAGACCAGACCACGGGCATAAAATGTTGGATGATTTGAATGCTTCTAAGCGAACCAACCCAGGCTATACTGCCATCGGTCGATTGAGAGGGTTGGCTGAATTGAGGGGCTTAGAATTGGGAATCACAAATTCTCTGTAAGATTTGGTTGGAATTAAAATATATATGAATTATGCCTAAAATTGTTACTTTTGGCGAAGTACTTCTTCGTCTCTCGACACCAAACTTCCAAAAAATTGAACAAGCAATGTCTTTCAATGCTACGTTTGGAGGAACCGAAATGAATGTAGGGGCATCATTGGTGAAATTTGGGTTTGAGGCCACTCATGTTACGGCTTTTCCTGATAATTTGATGGGGCAAAAAGCAAAGGCATTTTTGAGATTTTTAGGAATAGATACAGCTTCGGTAGTACTGAATGGCAATAGAATCGGTACTTTTTTCCTCGAAACAGGGGCTGTGATGCGTGCTAGTCAGATTGTATATGACAGAGCAGATTCGGCTTTTGCTCATTTGAATCCCGAAGACTATAATTGGGAAGAAATTTTACAAGGAGCAGATTGGTTTCATTGGTGCGGGATTACGCCTGCGATTTCAGAAAGTGCAGTAAAAGCTTGCTTAGAGGCAGTAAAAACGGCAAAGAAAATGGGCATTACGGTATCGTCGGATATTTACTATCGTAGCAATCTTTGGCAATACGGAAAAACTCCTCAGGATATTTTACCCGAATTAGCTTCTTATTCGGATATTATCTTGGCAAGTCGAAAAAATATTGAGGAGATTTTTGGACTAAAGGTGGAAGTCGAAAAAGGAAAATTTATCGAAGCTTGTAAATTGCTGATGAAGCATTATCCTAATGTGAAAAAAGTCATTGATTCTGACCGTGTTCAAATCAGTGCTTCGCACAACCAATATGCCGCCAAAATGTGGAATGGCGAGGAATTAATAGAAACAGATTACCAAGACATTACACACATTGTGGATAGAATAGGCACTGGAGATGCATTTTTGGCAGGATTTATTTATGGACAAGTAATCTTGAAAGATGATTTGCAATCGCTTAGATTTGGAGCCGCCGCCGCCGCCTTGAAACATACCATCGAGGGAGACCAAAATTTGGTCACTGTGGCAGAAGTAGAAGCTGTAATGAGTGGTGATAAATCAGGAAGATTGAAACGATAAAATTGGCTAATTTAACTTTATAAAAATGGCAAAATTTGATAAAAATAGCACTTTGAGTCAGGTAGAAGCAACGGGTCTTGTGCCTTTGTTTACGCATAATGAATTGGAGTTGTGTCTGGGAGTTCTTAGGGCTTGCTATGAGGCGGGAGTTCGGGTTTTTGAATTTACCAATCGTACACAAAATTCATTTAATAATTTTACAGAATTGGTTAAAATTGCAGCCGCAGAAATGCCGGAAATGATTTTAGGTATCGGTACTATTTACGATGCTCAAATGGCTGAAAAATTTATCAATGTTGGCACAAACTTTATTGTCGCTCCGATAATGAATCCAGAAGTAGGAAAAGTGTGTAAAGAGGCTGGAATTCCTTGGATGCCAGGTGTGATGACTGTCACAGAAATCTATAATGCCCGCCAAGCTGGAGCAGAGTATATCAAGATTTTTCCAGGAGAAGTGTTGGGAGCTTCGTTTGTCAAAGCGATTAAAGGACCAATGCCAGATGTAAAAATTATGGTGACGGGAGGGGTTTCTCCAACGGCAGAAAGCCTTAAAACATGGTTTGAGGCAGGTACAAATGCGGTAGGAATTGGCTCACAATTAGTCCCTAAAGACGTATTGGCAAGCAAAGATTTTTCTAAAGTAACCGAGATTGTTGCGAATGCTTTGGGAATCATCAGAGATTTGAAAAAATAAAAAGAAACAATAATCTTGATAGGAGTTGATTTTCTTGGGTATCCGCTTTGTGATATTTAGGATTCAGCTCCTTTTTTGTATCTTTCCTCACAGCTATTCGAAAGAAACACAATACCTAATTGGGAATCTATGAAAAAAAGGAAGATTTTTTAAATAGAGCTATTTTTGGTATAAAATCTTTGGAAATTATTAATTTTTGCCATTCTTAATGAATATTTTTTATAAAAACTAATAATTAAACGAAAAAAACTCATACCTTTGCACCCTAATTTCAAAAGAGTGTGTCTGTTGGGTAGGCATACCCTTTTCGTCAGACTTACAAATCAAATATAAAAAATAATTTAAAACAAAAAAATGGCACGCGATTTACAATTCACAAGAAACATCGGTATTGCTGCCCACATTGATGCGGGTAAAACAACAACTACTGAGCGTATCCTTTATTATGCAGGTGTTAGCCACAAAATTGGTGAAGTGCATGATGGAGCAGCGACGATGGACTGGATGGAGCAAGAGCAAGAAAGAGGTATTACTATTACTTCAGCCGCAACAACAGTTGATTGGGGCTATAGAGATAATAAATACCACATTAACATCATCGACACACCGGGTCACGTTGATTTTACAGTAGAGGTAAACCGTTCATTACGTGTATTAGATGGCCTTGTGTTCTTGTTTAGTGCTGTGGATGGTGTAGAACCACAATCAGAAACTAACTGGCGTTTAGCAAATAACTATAACGTAGCTCGTTTAGGTTTCGTTAATAAAATGGACCGTTCAGGAGCTGACTTCTTGAATGTTTGTCGCCAAGTAAAAGAAATGTTAGGCAGTTATGCAGTTCCTTTGCAGTTGCCGATTGGCTCTGAAGATAATTTCAAAGGAGTGGTAGATTTAGTAAACTTCCGTGGAATTGTTTGGAATGAAGAGGATAAAGGAATGACCTTCACAGAGGTTCCAATTCCTGATGATATGATGGAGGAAGCCATCGAATACCGTGAGAAATTGTTGGAAGCAGTAGCTGAGTTTGATGAAACTTTGATGGAAAAATACTTCGAAGATCCAAATTCAATCACTGAAGATGAAATATTGGCAGCTTTGCGTGCAGCGGTTATCGCTATGAAAGTTGTTCCGATGCTTTGTGGTTCTTCGTTCAAAAACAAAGGAGTACAAACAATGCTTGATTACGTAATGGCATTGCTTCCTTCTCCTTTGGATAAAAAAGCTATCGTAGGTACAAACCCTGATACAGGTGCAGAAGTAACTCGTAAGCCAAGTGCTAGCGAGCCGTTTGCTGCTCTTGCATTTAAAATCGCAACAGACCCTTATGTTGGTCGTTTGTGCTTTATCCGTTCTTATTCAGGTACATTAGAGGCTGGTTCTTATGTGTTGAACAATCGTTCAGGAAATAAAGAGCGTATCTCTCGTATCTTCCAAATGCACGCCAATAAGCAAAACTCTATCCCAGTGTTGGAGGCCGGAGATATTGGTGCTATCGTTGGTTTTAAAGATATTAAAACAGGTGATACTTTATCGGATGAGAAAAATCCAATTGTTCTTGAGTCAATGGTATTCCCTGACCCAGTTATTGGATATGCTATTGAGCCTAAGAAAACAGCTGACCAAGATAACTTCTCGAAAGCAATTACTAAACTTATCGAAGAAGACCCAACGCTTACCGTTGAATCAAACGAAGAAACTGGTCAAACGATTATTCGTGGAATGGGTGAGCTTCACCTTGAAATCATCATCGACCGTATGCGTCGTGAGTTCAAAGTAGAAGTAAATCAAGGAGCTCCACAAGTAGCCTATAAAGAAACTTTGACGAAAGCTTACGAACACCGTGAGGTTTATAAAAAACAATCGGGTGGTCGTGGTAAATTTGCCGACATTGTATTCGAAATTATGCCTCGTGAAGATGGAAAGACTGGCTTAGAGTTCGTAAACGAAATCGTTGGTGGTGTTATTCCTCGTTAATTTATCCCTGCGATTCACAAAGGTTTTGAACAAGCAATGTCGAATGGTCCATTGGCAGGTTTCCCTGTGGATTCAATGAAAGTACGTTTATTCCATGGTTCTTACCACGATGTTGACTCAGATTCATTGTCTTTTGAAATGGCTGCTCGTATTGGATTCAAAGAGTCTGCTCGTCAGGCAGGTCCAAAAATCCTTGAGCCAATCATGGCAGTAGAAATCATCACCCCAGACGAATATACAGGGCCTATCACAGGTGACTTGAACCGTCGTCGTGGAATGATGAAAGGAATGGATACCAAAGCAGGTTCTCAAGTAATTAAAGCAGATGTTCCTTTGTCGGAATTGTTTGGTTACGTAACTGACTTGCGTACTATCTCTTCAGGTCGTGCAACAGCAAACTTAACATTTGACCACTACGAAATCGTGCCTCAAAACATTGCAGACACGATTATTAAGAAGTCAAACTAAGAGAGAGTGATATATAAGGTATAAAAAAACTCCTAATCGAAAGGTTAGGAGTTTTTTTTATGATATTTTAGTTGGTTTTAATCCAAATATAGGGAAGGTATCAAAAATAGTATTAAATAAGGTGTTTTTTTGATAAGAAACCCGCTAAAACATTTTGTGACAATTAACTAATTTTATTTATATTGCAAAAATAATTCAACAATACCCAAAATTATATGATTCAATTGCTAAAAAGATAATACTGCAAGAC
>CAYUFZ010000003.1:36270-59938 GCA_964444025.1 uncultured Emticicia sp. | reverse complement strand
CAATCGACGCCATTTTCAGGCGGATTATGATGCAAAAACGACCAAATTTGGTTATTTTTTGGGTTTACCAAGCACAAATTATAAAGTAAAATTCAATAGTTATTTTCTAAACAAAGACAATTACTATTCTATTACATCAAAGCCGCTTTTCGGTTTGAAGATGGGGGGATTGGTAAATTTTAAGTTAAATGATTATTTTGATTTTAGGGTTTTGCCAACGGTCGCTATTTATGAGCGGTCGCTAAGGTATAGTTTTATCAATGGTACTACTCAAAAAGATTCTACATACACGCAAAGCAAAGGAGCATCTGCTTGGTTTGAACTGCCAATTATGTTCAAATATAAGTCTGAAAGAAGGGGTAATATCCGAATGTATGTATTTGGAGGAGCTAGATTGGGATTGGAAACAAACGCCATCAATAGAAGAGCTAAAAAATTATTTACGACAAAAAATTCGGATTTAAGCATTGAATACGGTACAGGAATAGAGTTTTTTAGGGAATACTTCAAATTTGCTCCTGAAATACATTTTTCTCACGGGTTTGTCAATTTGGTTGACCCCGTGAGTAATTTTAATACACCTTTGGCTGGTGTTGGAAGAATGACCTCGCATACCGTGACGCTATATTTGATTTTTGAATAATTTTCTCATGAAATACGTACTTATTTTTTTGGTAAGACTCTATCAAGCTGGCATCTCTCCTTGGTTTCCGCCTTCGTGCCGATATACGCCTACTTGCTCTCAATATGCGGTAGAGGCTTTGCAAAAATATGGTTTTTTTAAGGGCTCTTGGTTAGCGATAAAACGTATCGGGCGTTGTCATCCGTTTAGTTCAACTCATGGACATGATCCTGTACCTTAAAGTATATTTTTTTGTCAAATGAATATTCTACCAAATAAATAAAGCAAATTTGGATTAATTAAAGAACTTTATTGATTATTTTTGTAATTGTAAGAAATGATAATTTTTTATTGTCTTTTCTAATAAAATAGTTTCTAACTTTGAAATCAAATTTGATTTCTGTATTTTTTTAAAGTTTTTTAAATTTTAACCAAATTAAAATTATATACAAAGGCTTGATGAACACATATTACATTATAGATTTTGACAGTACTTTTACGAAGGTTGAAGGCTTAGACGAATTGGCAAATATTGCCCTGAACGGTAGTTCGAATCAAGAAAAGATAGTTCAACAAATTAGAGACTTGACAGAAAAAGGAATGAATGGCGAAATTTCCTTTTCGGAAGCTCTTAGTCGTCGGATTGCATTGTTGAGTGCGAATCGTTCACATATTGATAAACTTGTTGATTTTTTATATACTAAAATATCAGACTCATTCCAGAGAAATGAGCGATTTTTAAGGGAGTTTTCTGATAGAATTATCATCATTTCTGGTGGGTTTAAAGAATTTATTGTTCCGATTGTCACTTCCATAGGGATAAAAGAAAGTAATGTGTATGCCAATACTTTTGTTTTCGATGAAAATGATGAGATTATTGGTGTAGATGAGTCGAATGTTTTGGCTCATGCTGGTGGGAAAGTATCTTTACTAAAGTCTTTACAACTTTCGGGAGATGTTTTTGCTATTGGAGATGGTTATACCGATTATGAGTTGAGAGAATCTGGATTGGCAAATAGATTTTATGCGTTTACGGAGAATGTTTCTCGTGAAAAAGTAACGTCTAAAGCCGACCACGTTGTGCCTTCGCTAGATGAGTTTCTATATTTGAATAAATTGCCAAGAAGTCAGTCATATCCTAAAAGTCGAATCAAGGTTTTATTGCTCGAGAATGTACATTCTGTTGCGGTTGAAGCATTTAAGAGAGAGGGGTTTGATGTTGAATTTCATAAAGGAGCGATGGATGAGGACGAACTAATTGAAAAAATTAAAGGTGTTTCTATTTTAGGAATTCGATCAAAAACAAATGTTACTAAAAAAGTTCTTGAAAATGCCGACAAATTAAGTACAATCGGGGCGTTTTGTATTGGTACGAATCAGATAGATTTGGCTACTTGTACCGAAAAAGGAATTGCGGTGTTTAATGCTCCTTACAGCAATACCCGCTCGGTAGTGGAGCTTGCCATTGGTGAAATGATTTTATTAATTCGAAATGTATTTACGAAGAGTAATCAAATGCACGCCGGAAAATGGGATAAATCAGCCAATAATAGCTTTGAGGTAAGGGGTAAGAAAATTGGATTGGTAGGGTATGGTCATATTGGTACGCAACTTTCGGTTATCAGTGAAGCTCTTGGAATGGAGGTGTATTTCTATGATATTGTAGATAAAATGCCAATCGGAAATGCAAAAAAATGCCGTTCTTTGGAAGAGATGTTGCGTGTGGCAGATGTGGTAAGTTTACACATCGATGGAAGAAAGGAAAATCTGAATGTTATCGGAAAAAGGGAGTTTGAGCTAATGAAAGATGGTGTCGTTTTTATGAATCTTGCTAGGGGACACGTGGTAGATGTTCCAGCTTTGGTAGAAGCTCTTAAGAGTGGGAAAGTTGCTGGTGCAGGGGTAGATGTGTTTCCTTATGAACCGAAAACCAACAATGAGCCTTTTGAGAATGAATTGAAAGGGATTCCTAATGTCATCTTAACGCCACATATCGGAGGAAGTACAGAAGAAGCTCAAGAGGGTATCGGGACTTATGTGCCAGAAAGGCTTTTGGAATATATGAACAACGGAAGTACAACAGGAAGTGTGAATTTCCCTGAGGTTCAGTTGCCATTATTAAAAGACTCGCATCGATTATTGCATATTCATAAAAATATTCCTGGAATTTTGGCGAAAATCAATAATATTTTTGCCAAGCACCAAATAAATATCAATGGCCAATATCTCAAAACCAACGAAAAAATAGGCTATGTAATCATGGATATCAGCAAAGGATATACTGATGAGTTTGTTCAGGAAATCAAAGATTTGGAGGCTACGATTCGTTTTAGAATGTTGTATTGAGGATAAATCTTTGAAATTTTTCGAGAAATAGCTGAATAAAAAAACAACAAACCCGAAAATACATTTTTATGCGTATTTTCGGGTTTGTTGTTTTTTAACGATACTAAAATGAGCAAACCTACGCTTGGAATAGCTTATCAGAAGCCCCCTCAATGGATAAAGAGGAGACTTAGATAGCTAATATTAAGTCTTTTTTTACGTAATTACTATATTGTAAAGACATTGGGAACAGAATGATAGACTTTTGATGATGATTTATCGAATGGCTTCAATTCCTCTGACTCGATTACGGATTCGGACGGCATCAATGACATCATACACAAATATTTTCCCGTCGCCTACATTTCCTTCAGAGGCATTATCCAAAATGACATCGATACATTTTTCGAGATTTTCGTCGCTTACGACACAAATAATCATGACCTTCGACATGAGGATTAAAGAACGTTCTGTTCCTCTGTAAATTTCAGAGAAACCCTTTTGTAAGCCAGCACCTTTTACCGGAACGACCGTCATACAAGGAATATCCGCCTCAATTAAGCCAGCTTGAATGGCTTTTAGTTTTGAGGGCTTCACAATTGCTTCTACCTTTTTCATAGTTTCGTCTTTTATTCAAATGTTGTATAGGCTTCTACTCCAAACTCAACGGCATCTAAGCCAGCTAGTTCTTCATTTGGCTTGATTCGGATACCAATTGTACGCTTTAATAATTGGAATATTACAAAGGTAATACCAAAAGAAAAAGAAGCGATGGTGGATACTCCTAATGCTTGAATACCCAATAAATGTGTTTCTCCGGTGGTAAAAAGTCCGCCCTTACTGGCGAATAAACCAACCGCAATTGTCCCGAAGAAGCCATTAATGCCATGAACAGCGATTGCTCCGACAGGGTCATCGATTTTCATTTTATCAATTAATACCACAGCAATATCAACCAACATTCCTGCCACTAAGCCGATAATTAAAGCGGCATTTGGGCTGACAACATTACAGCCAGCCGTGATAGCCACTAGTCCAGCTAAGATACCGTTGATAACCATCGTAATGTCCACTTTTTTATATCGCCACATCGTATAAACCATGGTAGAAATGCCTCCCATGGCAGAAGCCAAAAATGTATTGGTTGCTACATGGCCGATAAGCTCCCATTTGCCAACTGCTGCCAAAGTCGAACCTGGATTAAAACCAAACCAGCCAAACCATAAAATGAACGCCCCAACTGCAGCCAGCGGAAGATTATGTCCTGGAATTGGATTAATAGAGCCATCTTCGTTGTATTTTCCTATTCTTGGGCCAAGAACAATGGCGGCTGCCAACGCAGCAAAACCTCCCATGGCATGTACTGCTGAAGACCCAGCAAAATCATTAAAGCCTAATTTTGCCAACCATCCATTTGGATTCCAAACCCAATTGGCAACTAATGGATATAAAAAAGCACAAAAAATCAGAACAAACAAGGCATAAGACCATATTTTCATTCTTTCAGCAACACCCCCTGATACAATTGAGATAGCTGCAATGGCAAATCCCATCTGAATAAACCAAAACAAGGTGTTTGAGATACTTAGATTTAGTCCCAAATCTTGATTCAAAATACCTATTCCAAATGCCCACCAACCATTAGATTGACCATAAGCGATGCCAAATCCCACAGCATAAAAGGCAATTCCACCAAAAATGATGTCAATGATAACTTTTGCCAAAATACTTACGGCATTTTTAGGGCGAATAAATCCCGCTTCTAATAAAGCAAACCCTCCTTCCATTTGAAAAATCAATGCCGCACATATAGCTACCCAAACCGTGTCGATTGAATGGATAATCTCAGCTTGATTTTTAGATAATTCTGCTATTTCGTCCATAAATAATTGATTATTTTGTATAATTTTGATATTTAATTATAATATTGGGGCAAAGATAAATTTTAAAGTTAATTATAACAAATATGAATTGATTTTTTTATGTTTAATTTTTGATTAATATTTTTAAAAAAAATTATTTTATATAAAATAATTATATTATTTTTTGATATAAATACATTGAAAAATGCAAAAAAAAGACTTTTTAAGTATATTTTAATAGGTAGTATTTTGTTTGATTGATAATGGATTTACGATAAAAACAAAAAAAGCATGTCGAGTAATTTCGACATGCTTTTCCAAAAAAATGAATGTATTTTAGAAACTATACACTTTATTCGATACCAACATTTCTTGAATAGAATGTACGATACCCATGGTATCAAATCCACATTCTTTTTGTAATTCTAATTGTTCGCCGTGTTCTACTATTCTATCTGGAATACCCAAGCGTTTGATTTGTGCAGAATACCCATGGTCACACATGAATTCAATTACGGCACTACCCATGCCACCTTGAAGGCATCCATCCTCGACGGTAATAATTTTATCAAAGCGACCGAATACCTCATGCAACAAAGCCTCGTCCAAAGGTTTTACAAATCGTAAATCGTAATGAGCGATATCAAATCCGCTTTCCTGAAGTATTTCACAAGCATTCATTGCATAATTTCCGATATGCCCAATGCTAATAATAGCCAAATCACGTCCTTCTTTTATTTTTCTTCCTTTTCCAATGTCTATTTTTTGAAAATCTTTTTTCCAATCTGGCATGACACCCTCTCCTCTAGGGTATCGAATACTGAAAGCCGTTTTTAGTTTTTGTACTTCCTCAAGCTGAAAAGTGTACATCATATTTCGGAGCTCTTCTTCATTCATGGGCGATGCCACAACGAGATTTGGAATACAACGCATATAGGCGATGTCGTAAGCACCATGATGGGTAGGGCCATCAGCACCAGCAAAACCAGCCCTATCCAAGCAAAAAACCACAGGAAGTTGTTGTAAACATACATCATGTATCACTTGGTCATAGGCACGTTGCATAAAGCTCGAATAAATATTGCAAAAGACAATCTTATTTTGTGTTGCCATCCCTGCTGAAAACGTAACGGCATGTTGTTCGGCAATACCAACATCAAAAGCACGTTGAGGCATGGCTTTCATCATGATATTTAAGGATGAACCCGAAGGCATGGCCGGGGTTACACCAATAATTTTTTCATTTTTTTCTGCCAATTCTACCAAAGTATTGCCAAAAACATCTTGGTATTTAGGAGGCATTGGTCGGTCATGTTCTTTCTTTTTAATGACTCCAGTTACTTTATCAAACAAACCTGGAGCATGCCATTTGGTTTGGTCTTTTTCTGCTGGAGCAAATCCTTTTCCCTTGACAGTAAGGCAATGAAGAATTTTTGGACCCGGAATTTTTTTCAAATCTTCCAAAACACTTACCAAGTGATTAATGTCATGTCCATCGATGGGGCCAAAATACCTTAAATTTAATGCTTCAAAAAAATTACTTTGGCTGAGCAAAGCCCCCTTGAGAGCATTTTCTACTTTGGCTACTATTTTTCTGGCACTTGTGCCGAATGTACTCATTTTGCCGAGGAGCTGCCACACTTCTTCTTTTACATTATTGTAGGTTTGAGAAGTGGTAATATCTGTTAGGTATTCTTTTAAAGCCCCAACATTTGGGTCAATTGCCATGCAGTTATCGTTTAAGATAATCAACAAATTGGCATCTTGTAGCGAACCCGCATGGTTCATGGCTTCAAATGCCATTCCCGCTGTCATTGAGCCATCTCCAATAACTGCAATGTGCTGTCTGTTTTTTTCTCCTTTTAGTTGGGAAGCAACAGCCATACCCAAAGCTGCCGAGATAGAAGTGGACGAATGCCCTACCCCAAAGGCATCGTATTCGCTTTCTTTACGTTTAGGAAAACCAGATATACCTCCATACACTCGATTGGTAGGAAATACTTTGCTTCTCCCTGTCAGAATTTTATGACCATAAGCTTGATGACCAACATCCCAGACCAATTGGTCATCGGGTGTATTGAAAACATAGTGCAATGCGACCGTTAGCTCGACTACGCCTAAACTTGAGCTGAAATGACCTCCATAAACAGAGACCAAATCAATGATGTATTGGCGGAGTTCATCTGCAACTTGAGGCAGCTTGCTATGATCTAATTTTCTTAAATCTTCAGGGAAATTAATATCTTTTAGTATTTCGCCAGGTGTAATAAGCATATACTTAATCCTTTAAAGGGTGTAAAATCGTCTTATCATTTCATGAAGAACAAAATATATACTGCTCGCTCATGTGTCAATGTTATGAATAACTAAATTGACTATAAATTGTTTAATTCTTATAAAATTGGAAAGCAGGATTATTTTTTGAATATTGACAACGGTAAAAATTCTTCTTGATTTAATCTTTTCGTTGACTGGCTCTGTAAAGTGTCTGTTTTTCTTCTTTGCTTAAACTTTCATAGCCAGATTTGTTGATTTTGTCTAAAATACTATCAACATGGCTTTGGTCGGGATAGAATTCATTTTCAGCGTTTGGATAGAGGTTTTGTTGTTTGTGACTTACCTTCATAGGGCTAAATTTCTTTGGCATTTTCTTTTTTTGAAGCATTCTCAATTCCTTAATAAATGAAGAGCATGCCTCAATGGGTGTGCCTAAATCGATGCCTTTCCTCAATAAAACAATGTATAAATAGCCAATGGCAGCACCTGCAAGATGTGAAACACCACTACTGAAATCTCTGAATGAAAAAAAGATTAAAAAAAACAAGGCCAAGTACTTGATTTTAACCCGAATGGCACCAAAAAGAAAAAATTCATATTCAGGAACCAAGGCAACCGAAGCAAACATGACAGCAAAAATCGATGCAGAAGAACCAACAATACTAACACTAAGATTGTATGGAAGCTGGGCATATTTGAATATATTGAACACACAAACATAAACACTACCACTGATAATACCCCCAACAAGGTAAATATTTAACAATTTTTTGTTTCCTATAAAATCCACAATCAAATGGCCGAACCAAAAGAAGGTGAGCATATTGAAGAAAAGATGAAAAAGACCATCATGCACAAAATTATAAGTGATGAGTGTCCAAGGTTTTCGAATAAAGTCTCCTAAATCAGCAGAAAGGCTCAAGTTTTTTAATAAGAAAGCTTCAACCAAACCAGAGGTTTGCCAAAACATTGCCAAAAACTGAAAAAACATCAAAAACAACAATACCGCCCCATTGAGTATCATGAGTTGGTAAAGGGTGTTTCCGTTTCGGAAAGGGGCTTTTATGTCATCAATGAAACTTGCCAAATCAGAAAAAATGGTTACGTTTTTTGTTCCAATAATTAATCAATAATATCCCAAATAGCAGTCCGCCGATATGAGCAAAATGGGCTACTCCCGGCATATTGTGCGAAATTCCTGAAAAAATTTCATAAATCGCATATAAAGATACTAAATATTTTGCTTTGATAGGAATTGGTAAGGGAAAAATTATCATTTCAGTATTGGGGAATAAGCGAGCAAATGCCCCCAACATACCGAAAATTGCCCCTGATGCTCCTACCATTGGAGTACTCATCAAAAGTGTATATGCTGGAGAATCAGGCGATAAACTACTTATTTCATATAAATTTATCACTCCGTGCATCAAACAAGCCCCAATGCCAGAAACGATGTATAGAATCAAAAATTTTTTGCTACCAATAAAGGTCTCCAACATTGGTCCAAACATATACAAACCGAACATATTGCTGAAAATATGCCCTAAATTTGCATGTAAAAACATATAGCTGATAATCTGTATCGGATTGAACAAGCCAAGCTCGGTGGTAGAAAAATTATGATAGCCCAAAGTTGTCGATAAATCGATTCTCATAAACATCTCTATGAAATAGATGGCAATATTGGCAATAAGCAGATTTCGAACGATAGGTGTCAACGGAAACATAGGTCAATGTTTAATAACGTTTATTGAATAAATCCGCCAATTGCTCCAAGCTCAAGATAGTTAAGATAGACTCTCCATTCGGAGTATAACTCGGCACTGCTGTCTCGAACAATTGATGGATTAATAAATTGATTTCGATTTTGGAAAGTTCGCCAAGATATTTCGCAGACGAACGTTTGGCAAATGAGCGGGCAATATTCTCTAATTTGTCCAAATGCAAATCACTCTGATTTGTTTTGAATTGTTGGATTAAACCCTCGAATATTTCTCGTTCATTTTCTTCTTGAACTTCAGGAGGCACTCCATTAATTTTGACCGTATTTTGACCAAATTCTTCAAAAGAAAAGCCTAAAGCCCGAATTTCATCTTGAATTTCAAGTACAAGTTGAAAATCCCCTGCCTGCAAATCAACTATTTTAGGAAAAAGCAATTGTTGGGTAAAAGATTTTCTGTTTTTGATATTATTGAAATACTTTTCATAGAGGATTCGCTCATAAGCAGCTCTTTGGTCAATCAACATCAAGTCGTTTTTAGCTTGCGAAATAATATATCGATTATGAACCTGAAAAGCAATAATTTCTTTAGATTCGCCCAAAAACATGGTTTCTGAAAAATCGTTGGCTTTGCTGCCGAGTGTCATGGGCTTGTTGTTAAATTCCAAATTTGCTTGGTTGTTTTGCTGAAACCCTCCAATACCTTCAAATAACTTTTGCCAATTGTCGCTATTGTGTTTGTCTCGGGTATTTTGTTCTCTGAAATTATCTTGGAAAGTAGATTTCCCCGAATGCTCAAAAGCGTCTGTTTGAGAACGAATATTAGCCCCCGAACCAAGTACGCCTGGGTTGGAATATCGACTGCTATTGGTTAAGTTGCCAAAATTAATATCCGAATCAAAATCTATGGTAGGGGTTAGGTTATATACGCCCACAGCCCTTCTGACAGCCGACCGAATGATGCCATAGACTGCCTTTTCATCATCAAATTTGATTTCAGTTTTGGTCGGATGGATATTTATATCAATATGAGAAGGGTCAATATCAATAAAAATAATATAAAAAGGACTTGTTCCCTCGGGGATAGTTGCCTCATAAGCACTCAGTACTGCATGATGCAGGTAGTGATGTTTGATAAAGCGTTTATTGACGAAAAAAAACTGCTCTCCCCTTCCTTTTTTGGCAGATTCGGGCTTGCCCACATAGCCACTTAAATTCAAGAAAGGCGTTTCTTCCGAGCAATTGGCTAATTGTTCTTTGTAGTTTTTGCCGAAAATATCGACGATTCTTTTGCTGAGCTTTCCTGCGGGAAGTTTATAAACTTCTACATCATTATGATACAACTGAAAACTAATTTCTGGATGAGCCAAGCTTACTCGCTGAAATTCATCCAAAATATGTTTCATTTCTATAGGATTTGACTTTAAGAAATTACGGCGAGCAGGGACATTAAAAAAGAGGTTTTTAACAACAAAATTAGTGCCTTTTGGGCAAGAAATTGGTTCTTGTGATTGAAATTGAGAACCTTCAATTCGGAGTAGTGTTCCCATTTCGTCTGCTTCTCTTCGGGTTTTAAGCTCTACTTGAGCCACAGCCGCAATAGATGCCAAAGCTTCTCCTCTGAAGCCCATCGTACGGATAGAAAACAAATCATCTGCTGTTCGGATTTTGGAGGTAGCGTGTCGTTCAAAACTCATACGAGCATCGGTCGGCGACATACCTATACCGTCGTCAATGACTTGTATAAGATTTCTTCCCGCTTCTTTCACTATCAATTGAATATTGCCGGCTTGAGCGTCGATGGCATTCTCCAAAAGCTCTTTCACCACTGAAGCGGGTCGCTGTACGACTTCTCCCGCTGCTATTTGGTTGGCAATAGAATCTGGCAGTAATTGAATAATATCAAGCATCGCTTATAAGTCTCGTGAACAAAATAATAACAAAATCCTATGGTTTTTGTTACGGAAAGGTGCCTAACGACTCCGAAAGGCTTCTGCCTTTCATACTTCCTAAAAGCAAAAATACGATATTTTTTCCTTTATCGTAAGATTATTGTGGTATTTTATGAAGAGACAAATATATTCTTCTAATTATCATTTGAATTTTGACTGATTTTCAAATCATTATCTTTGGGAGGGTGTATCATTTCGCTCAATCTATTTTTTCAAAATAAATCTCTTGTTGCTCCAATAATGTTTGGATTCTTTCGCTTGGAGTAAAGACGATAGTCAATTCTTTTGGCTCAAAATCTTCAGATTCGTCCACCCATTTCCAATCTTCACAAGTCGCATCTAATAAGTCCAACAAGGTTGGTAATTTATCTGGATTACGTTCTTTGCTGATAAATTGTTCGGAGTTTCGGATAAAAATAGCAATTTTTTTGGCATCTAACCAAGACAAATCATTCAACATTTCATCAAAAGAATCCAAATTGAAACCAAAATATTCAGGAAAATGTAATACTCGGGCAATTTCTTCATAAAACCCCCTTAAAGTAATGGCTTTATTTCCATCTATTTCGAACACCTGATAGGTCGAGAGCGATAGGGCTTGTGAGCTAATTATAAAATTTGGCATTTGTTTCATTTTTTCAAAGTAAATAGTCTGCTAACGAATTTCAATAAAACTCTTATAGTGGTTGTTTGTATAATAAGCTTTTTTGTTTGAACCAGTTATCAAACGTTCAGCACCTCTGTTTTTACCTGATATTTTAGGATTTACGTCCCATTCTCTATAAAAAATCAAATGTTTTTGTCCATCTATTTTCGGTAATAAACGTTCATAATTACCAAATTTTCGACCCCCAACATAGCCTTCTGGAGCCTTTCCATAAGTGCTGACATACGCCAAAACTCGATAGACCTTTGCCGGAACTTGGGCATTGCTTCTATCTGAATAATGGCGAGAAGGATTAGGCAAAATTTGCCCACTAACAGCCAAGTAAAAGAAGCTAAAACAAATAAATAAAAAGACCTTCAATCGAGAAATAAACATGGCTTAATTCAATGAAAAAGTGGGAATTTGCATGATAACAGAATTATTAAACATTAATTCGGTGATTTTTGCTTTCATAAAATCAATCAAAGGAAACAGACCGATGATTTCATAGACTTCAAATTCTGATGTGGCATTAATGACACACCAAAGCTTATCTCTGTCCATCGATAGTGCATAAGATTGAATTTTTCCATCTTCCAAAAAATCGTTAATAACTTCTCTTTGTTGGGGTATTTTTGCTATGAATTCCTTAGAAAAAGGTGTCGGCAATTCAAACTCTACCATGTATTGGTTCATGTTTTTCGTCAATTTAGGTTTTAGCCAATTAATAAAATATCGTAAAATGTTAGTAGTAAGCTTTTTATATAGAACTTATTTTGGCATTTTTGAAAGAAGCCTATGTGTAGCCATTTTGTTTTGAAGGCAAAAAAACAACTACAAAATCATGAACATCCTGAGCAAAGATAAAATAAAAAAAATAATTTTACCACATTTATTAAAGCCAAACGAGGCAAATCCATGAAGAAACCTAATATAGTTAGAGTCATTTTGCATTGCTTAAATACAAGCCACGTATTGTCTTTAATATTTTTGGGATGGTCGCTTATTTTATAAGTAAAATACAATGTTAAATAAGTTTATGACAAATTTGGAATAGAGTCAATAATTTTTTTATAAATATGGAGATTTTTTATGAAAAATACATTTATTTTGCACCAACTTATCTCAAAAGGGGTGCCTTCAATATACGGGCTGAGATTATACCCATCGAACCTGATACAGGTAATGCTGTCGAAGGGAGAGAGAATAGAATGCTTTCATACAAGCGTCTATTCAAATAATTACCAAAATTTTGTCGAACCAAGGGCGTTTTTCGCTCGACAGGATTTTACTCCTTTGTCCTGTTGTTAACATTTCAAAAAAATGAAAAAATTAACAACAATCAAAAAAAACAATTTTCCAATGCTGAGAATGGCATCTGTTGCCATAGCCTTGAGTTTCTGGAGTGTATGTGTCTATGGACAAGATTCGACGGCATTGGCCGCCGAGAAAATCAATGCCCTCAATGAGGTGGTAGTCAGCTCGACTCGTGCCAATCAAAAAATGGGGATGGCATTTACGAATGTATATCAGAAAGAGTTGTCCAAGCAAAATTTGGGACAAGACTTGCCTTTTTTATTAAATCAGCTGCCATCGGTGGTGGTCAATTCAGATGCGGGAGCTGGGGTTGGTTATACGGGTATTCGCATCAGAGGCACAGACCCTACCCGAATCAATGTGACCCTGAATGGAATCCCGTACAATGATTCAGAATCACAAGGGACATATTGGGTCAATATGCCTGATTTTGCATCTTCGGCTCAAAGTATTCAAGTTCAAAGGGGAGTAGGAACATCGACTAATGGTGCAGGGGCTTTTGGGGCAAGCATCAATATCAATACCTTGAATTTTCAGAGAGAGGCTGCTGGAGAAAGCAATGTAAGTGTTGGCTCATTTAATACACTGAAAACCAATTTATTAGCTACAACGGGTTTGTTGAATAATCGTTTTGTGGTAGATGCTCGCTTGTCGAGAATCAATTCAGATGGGTACATCGACCGAGCCTCCTCAGCTCTGAAGTCCTTTTATATTTCTGCTGGATATTATCACAAAGATAATTTTATTCGATTAAATATCTTTTCTGGACACGAAAAAACCTATCAAGCTTGGGAGGGAGTTCCTCAATCTTTATTAAATACACAAAGAACATACAATCCATATTCCTATGATAATCAGGTGGATAATTATCAACAAGACCATTATCAGCTCATTTCGTCTTTCAAAATTAGCAAGCAATGGACGTTTAATCCAACGTTGCATTATACCAAGGGAAAAGGGTATTACGAACAATACAAAGAAGATGAAAGCTTTGCAAGCTATGGATTGTTGCCGATTATGATAGGACGAGATACCATCTCTTCTACCAACTTGATTAGAAGAAAATGGTTAAATAATGATTTTTATGGACTTACTTATTCATTCGATTATCATTCAGGGAAAAAACTTTCTGCCAATATTGGTGGTGGATGGAATCGTTATGATGGCCATCATTATGGAGAAGTTATTTGGGCCCAATATGCCTCAAATGCCGATATTCGATATCGTTGGTATCATAGCCATGCTCTAAAAACAGATTTTAATTTTTATGCCAAAGCTTATTATCAGCTGAATGATGCTCTGAATTTTTATGGAGATATGCAAGTCAGAACAGTGAACTATGATATGAACGGAATCGGAGATAAGCGACAAGACATTACACAAAAATCCGATTATCAGTTTCTCAATCCTAAAGTTGGTTTAAATTATCAGTTTAGTAGCCATGCCTCATTTTATGCCTCGTATGCTGTTGGAAATAAAGAGCCACGTCGCCAAGATTTTGTAGATAATGCCCCCAAAGCCCCATTGGCAGAGCAGTTACATGATTTGGAAGTAGGCTATCGATTGGCAAAAAAACTGTGGAGTATGGAAGCAAATTTCTATTGGATGAATTATAAAAATCAGTTGGTGCTTACCGGACAAGTAAACGGTGTGGGAGAGGCTATTCGGGTCAATGTGCCTCATAGTTATCGTGCAGGTTTGGAGTTAGTAGCCGGCTGGCAGCTACATCCTAAGTGGAAATTATCTGCCAATGCAGCATTTAGCCAAAACAAAATCAAGCATTTTACAGAAACTATCGTCAATTATGATGGAGAAGCAGATAAAATCAATCATTTTCAAAAAACAGACATTTCATTCTCTCCCAATGTTATTTCTGGTGGACAATTGTCCTTTAGTCCAACCAAAAAGTTGGAGCTAACTTGGCTATCGAAATATGTTGGCAGACAATTTATGGATAATACTTCTAATTTAGACAGAAGTTTAGATGCTTTCTTTGTCAATGATTTAAGGGTCAATTATCGATTACAGCCCAAAATCGTGAAAGAGCTTAACTTTACCCTTTTGGTTAATAATATCTTCAATCATTTATATGAGCCAAATGGCTATACATATAGCTATATTTATGACCGACAAACCACCACGGAGAATTTTTATTATCCGCAAGCAGGTACTAATTTCTTATTGGGAGTGCAGGTGAAATTCTAAGATTAATGCTCAGTATCAAAGATTTGGTACTGAGCATTTTTATATAAGAGATTATTTTTCACCATGGCGTGTGATTCAAATATTTATTAGAATACACGGAGATTGGCTGTTGTTTAGGCAAGTAATATTTAAAAAGAACAACCATAAATCCCATACAAAAGATAGGGGGTTTATGGTTGTTAGAAAAAAGCAGAAAATTTATCAAAATCCAGAACCCCCAGCATACAACTTTACGTCATCCAAGGTTATTTTAGAACCACACATGATAACCAAACGCTCAACCACATTTCGAAGCTCCCGTACATTACCCGTCCAAGGTAAATTTTTCATATACTCCATCGCATCGGCTTCAAATTCTTTGGGGCTATCGCCGTAGTCTTCGGCAACATCATTTAAGAATTTTTCTGCCAATAAAATAATATCTTCTTTCCTATCTGACAAGGCAGGAACATGAATCGGAATAACATTCAGACGGTGGTATAAATCTTCACGGAAATTTCCCTCGGAGATTTCTTTTTTAAGGTCTTTGTTGGTTGCGGCAATGACACGAACATTGATTTTTATCTCTTTATCACCCCCAACCCTAGTAATTTTGCTTTCCTGCAAAGCACGCAATACCTTCGCTTGGGCAGAAAGGCTCATGTCGCCAATTTCATCGAGAAACAAAGTTCCACCATCAGCTTGTTCAAATTTGCCAATTCTTTGTTTAATCGCAGAAGTGAAAGCCCCTTTTTCGTGTCCAAAAAGCTCACTTTCAATTAACTCAGAAGGAATCGCTGCACAATTGACCTCTACCAAAGCCTGATTGTAGCGATTGCTTTTTTCATGAATTTGTTTGGCAACCATTTCTTTTCCAGAACCATTTGGTCCGGTAACCAAAACCCTCGCTTCAGTAGGAGCTACCCTGTCGATGGTTTCTTTTACTTTCTGAATCAAAGGCGAAACTCCTACAATCTCGTTGATTTTATAAATTTTCTTTTTGAGGACTTTTATTACTTCCACATCTTTGTTTTTTTCGATGGCATTACGAACCGTAATCAATAGGCGATTCAAATCAGGTGGCTTGGTGATGAAATCAAAAGCTCCCCTTTTGGTAGCTTCGACTGCATTTTCAACATTGCCAAAAGCAGAAATCATGACAAATTGAGTCATTACGCCCTCCTCTTTGGCCTTGAGCAACATCTCCAGACCATCAAGTTTTGGCATTTTAATGTCACAAATAGCTACGTCATAAGGGGTTTTCAGAAGCATCTCAAGCCCTTCTTCGCCGTCTCGGGCTTCGCTTACTTCGTAATTTTCATATTCCAAAATATCACGAAGGGCATCTCGAATACTTTTTTCGTCATCAACAATCAATATCTTTGCCATCTATGGGAAAACTCGTTTGGTTAAATTAAAATTTATGGATAATCAGGTAATTTTATTATTAGACGCAAAATAGCAAAAAAAATAACAAAAAACTGAATTTTATTGTGAAATTGCTCAAAAATTGATTGTCAGTATGTATTTTGTTGATTTTTACTGCTCTAAATTTTTCAGAACATAGTTTTCGTTATTTTGTTTAATGATTAAAAACAGTTTACGAAGTCTCAACGATTATTTATCATTGTTTTCAAAAAATATGAAAATTGCTATCATCGGCTCAGGAATTGGCGGAATCGCAACAGCCATTCGCTTGGCAAATCAGGGGGTAAATGTGGAGGTGTTTGAGGCAAATGCTTATGCGGGGGGGAAACTAAGTGAGTTTCGACAAGGGCAATACCGATTTGATGCAGGGCCGTCTTTGTTTACCATGCCTCATTTGGTAGATGAATTGTTTCAAACTTGTGGAAAAAATCCGACAGATTATTTTAAATATGAAAGACTACCAGAAGTATGCCGGTATTTTTGGGAAGATGGTACAAGGCTCAATGTTTCGTCTGATATTGATACATTTTCTGCTGATGTTGAAAAAACGATTGGCGAACCTGCCGATAAAATCAAGCATTTTTTGAAAAAAGCGGCTTTTAAATATGAAGTGTTGAGTGGGCTATTTTTGGAAGATTCTTTGCATAAAGTATCTACTTGGATTTCGAAAAAAGCATTTAGAGGCTATTTTAATCTCCCTAAATTAGGCGTTTTTTCGACAATGAATCAAGAAAATGAACAGTTTTTTTCAAATCAAAAAATTGTGCAATTATTCAATCGATATGCCACTTATAATGGTTCAAATCCTTATCAAACACCCGCTACTTTAAATATTATTCCTCATTTGGAGTATAATGTGGGAGCATATTTCCCTAAGGAAGGAATGTATGGCATTACTTCGGGTTTGGTTCGGTTGGCAGAAGAATTAGGCGTAAAGTTTCATTATAATACCCCAGTTAGACGTATATTGATAGAGAATAAGTCGGTAAAAGGAATTGAATTGTCTGATAATAAAATCTTGGCTTTTGATGCGGTGGTTTCAAACATGGATGTTAGTCCTACTTACAAAAAACTGATGCCAGAACAGAATGCCCCAGAAAAAATACTCAATCAAGAAAAAAGTGGTTCTGGTCTTATTTTTTATTGGGGAGTAAAAAAAGAATTCAGTGAATTAGGTTTACATAATATATTTTTTTCGGATAATTATTCTGAGGAGTTCGAGCATCAATTCAAACATCGGACGATTTATCACGACCCAACGATTTATCTGAATATTACTTCTAAATATAAAAAAGACGATGCTCCGCAGACATCTGAAAATTGGTTTTTATTAATCAACGCTCCTGCCAATGAAGGACAAAATTGGGAGGGTATTATTGAAAAAACCAGAAAAAATATACTTGATAAACTAAGTAGAATTTTAGGAGAAAATATAGAGTCTTTGATTGAAAATGAGTCAATTTTAGACCCAAGAACCATCGAAATGAAAACATCTTCCGACAAGGGAGCTTTGTATGGCAATAGTTCAAATAATAAATTTGCAGCTTTTTTACGACATCCGAACTTCTCATCAAAAATAGAGCATTTATATTTTGTTGGCGGGAGCGTTCATCCAGGAGGAGGGATTCCTTTGGCTTTATCATCTGCCAAAATCACCGCTCAAATGGTGGCTGATAAATATAAAAAATAAAATAAAAAAATGCCGGGCTGGCTAAATTTCAAGCCAATCCGGCAATAAAAAACAAAAATATTAGTCTTTTTGGTCGTAAATAGGGTCATATTTTAGCCCATATTTATCCAAAACCTCCTGCGGAACTCCATCCCATTGGTTGGGCTTGTTGCCAACATACCCCAATACATCAAAGCCTTGTTTGGTAGTAAAATACCCAGAAAGAGTAAGGTTTCTCATTTGAGTAAAAAAAGCAGCACCTTGGGCAAATTCAGGTTTTACCTCTTCAGGATAAGCAATTTCATCTACTATTTCGATTCTTTGTTTGGTAGTACATTGGACGAAATTTTTTCCAAACAATTTCATGGAAGCATTATCCAACCATTTGATTCCCCCACGTAAAGGTGTTTGTAAATAGGGTTGGTCTTTCGACATAAACTCGATATAAGCCGGAACCCCTACCTGCGAAGCACTAGCAGATTTTTCATCGGCAGGCATGATAATATCGCATAAAACGGTAATTGTTGCCAATTCTGAAGCTGTAAAAAACTTTTCAGCCATCAATTTTTTATCCCGCTCAATTTCTTCCGGAATTCTTGCAGGTGTAGTTTTAAATGGCTGAGGCTCAGAAGGAGCTGCTACCAAATCGGTTGTTGGCATGGCCGCCAAACCGAAAGTACTTAAAGATATTGCTTTTAATGTATCTCGACGTTTCATAAATCAAAATTTTATGATAATGAAGTATTTAAAAGAAGAATCAATCTTTTAAATATTATAAATTTTTTGCTTTTACTTGTTCTATTATATAATCTGACGTTCTCCACGAACTAGCCAAGATAGTCCAAGTTACATTTTTATCTCCCTGCGACACAAAAGGAGCGGCATCTACTACAAATAAATTTTTAACATCGTGAGCTTGTTGCCATTTATTCAGAGCGGATTTTTTCGGGTCATTCCCCATACGAATAGTCCCGACTTCATGAATAATTTCGCCCGGCTGTGCCAATCCATAGTTATTGCTTGCATCTGGTTTCTTTCCTAATGGTATTCCTCCCATTTCATGAATAATCTGCTCGAATGTATCCTGCATGTGTTTTGCCTGCTTGATTTCATTTTCGCTCCATTTGTAGTTATATCTTAGGGTAGGGATACCATATTTGTCCACATTGTTAGGGTCAATTTCGCAGTAATTAGATTCTAATGGAATTGGTTCTCCACGACCCGCCATGCCGATATACGCTCCATACGTACGAATCACATCTTCTTTTAAGGCTGCCCCGTAACCACCAGCTCTCTTTTTATTTCCATTTTTGTCGGTAATCAAACCATTGACTCGTTCAATTCCCCCGCCAAATCCTGCACCTGGCATGCCCATTCCCCCACCATATTCGATGTGATAGCCCCTCGGGAAATCGAGCTTTTTATTATCCAGCCACCAAGGCGTAAATACGTGCATTCCGCCAACACCATCTTCGTTATATCGTTTTCTATCCATTAATGATGGAATAAATGCCGAGCGGCTTGCTCCAGTGGAATCGTTCAAATATTTGCCTACAATGCCACTATCGTTGGCAACACCTTTCGGGAAACGAGAAGATTTTGAGTTGAGCAAAATACGAGCTGATTCGCAAGTACTTGCCGCAAGCACCACAATTTTTCCTTGAATGGTATATTCTTTCAAGTCCATTTTGTTTACATAAGAAACACCAGTACAAAGACCTGTTTTTGGGTCTGTTTGTATTTCTCTCACCATTGCATTGTTAATCAAAGTAAGATTGCCTGTTTTTGCAGCTGGGATACATAGCACCGAAGAAGCTGAAAAATCAGCATACGCCTGACAAGCCCGACCACATTGTCCACAGTAAAAGCATTGCCCTCGACTATCATTGATTGGTTTGGTGAGCATTGCCATTCGAGAGGGGATTACCGGAATACCGACATTCCCTGCTGCTTTTTTAAGCATAAGTTCGTGTAGTCGAGGCTTAGGAGGAGGTAAGAAAATCCCATCGGGTTCGTTTCTGATACCTTCTTTTGTGCCAAATAAACCAATTAATTTATCAACTTTGTCGTAATAAGGGGCTAAATCCTCATAGTCAATCGGCCAGTCATCGCCAATGCCCGTAAGAGAGCCTCTTTTAAAATCATCTGGACCAAAACGCATCGAAATTCTTCCCCAGTGATTCGTACGACCTCCAAGCATTCTTGAACGAAACCACCTAAATTGTGTTCCCGGTACAGCATTGTATGGCTCTCCATCGATATCCCATCCTCCCCAAGCGGCGTCGAAATCTCCAAATGGACGAATTTTTGTACTTGCTCCTCTTCTTGGTGACTCCCAAGGGTTTTTCATTTGGGTAATATATTTAGGGTCGGCAGGGTCAAAATACCCTCCAGCTTCCAATAAACATACCTTTGCTCCGGCTTTTGCCAATTGATAGGCGGCCATTCCGCCACCGGCACCCGAACCAACTATGACCACATCATAGGTTTTTGCTTGCTCTTTGATTTCAAATAAATTCATTTTTGTTTAATAGGGGTGAAATTGAGTGTTGTCGAATGAATATCAAAATACTAATATATATCATTTAATCGAAACTTGTATCAAATAGATTATTATTTCTCATTCTTGGAATATCTTTATTTCTATATAGCTATTTCTTCCTCGGTCGTCGGTGCATGAAATTTTATGTCTGCCTGGTTTTGGACTAAAAAAAACGGATTGTTGAGGAGATGCTTGTTGAAGCAGCTGTTCATCCACATACCAATATACTTCCTTTACGTCATTTTTGGTCTGACAAGATAATTGTATTTTTTGGGGGTCTGTTTGATTGATGAAATATTCAGCTTTATCAGAAGGACTGGTAATGATGGGAGCCTCACCTCTATTTTTGCTAACATTGTTGAGGCAACTCTGATTGTGTCGAGGAATTGTCTCATAATGAATATGTTGTTGCTCATAATAATCGATTAGCTCAGGGGCAAGATTATTATATAATTTTTCTTTATAGCCTGTTTCTGGCAAACAGTGCATGCAATAGCTCATTGTTTCAGCATAGTTGATATACACTTTTTTTAAATGTGTACATTTTCGAGTATGGGAAATTCCTTTAATGGAATAATCGAGAATTTTGTTGGTGCAATATTCGCTTGGTAAGTCTCCGCTCTCGGCACATACTTGTCGAGAAATTATATTTTTATCTTGTTTGAACCATTCCCGGGATTGATTGTAATCGAGGGTATTGAAAATCGAAAACATCAGCGGAGTGGCCGTTTCTGCTCCGCTCAATTCCGGAACACCTTCTCCTGAAAAATTCCCTACCCAAGCACCCACCGTAAAACGTTTGTTATAGCCGATACTCCAAGCGTCTCTTCTGCCAAAGGATGTGCCGGTTTTCCATGCTATTTTAGGTAATCGATAGGTATAATCAAAATTATTGGGCAAATCTGGTCGTTTGATTTGGGAGAGAATTTCTGTAATCAAAAAGACAGCTGGGGCGGACAAAACCCTTGTTTTTATTGGTATGGGTTTTTCTTTTATAAGTCTATTTGCTTGCCATTCCCCAAGGTTTGCAAAAGAAGCGTACAACTGTGTCATTTCTTCTAAAGTGACTCCACAACCTCCCAGTACAATCGACAAGCCTAATTTTTTTTCTTCTTTTTTTATTCCCGAAAATTGTATTTTTTTTAGAGATTCAATTAATTCCTTCTTACCAATTAAATTCAATATTTTTACTGCTGGTATATTCAAAGAGTTTGCTAAAGCAAAGGAGGCTGTTACTTTTCCGTTGAATTTTTTGTCAAAATTCTCAGGCATAAACCCTCCAAAAGTACTTGGTACGTCAGTAATGATATTTTGTGGGGTAATAAGCCCTTTGTCGAAAGCAAGTCCATATAAAATCGGCTTTAAGGCACTTCCTGGCGACCTAATCGCTCGAATACCATCTACTTGCCCACCATCAGCTTGATTGTCGAATTGTCCAGAACCTATATAAGCGACTACCTCCATCGAATGATTATCTAATACCAATACCGCTGCATTGTTGATGTTTTTTGCCCGAATTCTCTCAACGTAGTTTGCCACAATTTGTTCGATTTTTTGTTGGTTCGATTTCTTTATTGTTGAACGTATAATTGCATTTTTTGGGTATGTATTTTTTAGCCGAAGGGATAAATGTGGAGCAAATTTTGGGGCTTCGTGCCGAAAAACATCCAGAGGTTCTAACATGGCATCGTCAATTTCTTTGGCTTTGAAAATGCCCATTTTTTGAAATTTTAATAACCATTTATTTCTTTCATGGATGATTTTAGCATTATTGTTGCCTAATTTGAGAGACGTAGGTCGGTTGGGGATAATAGCTAAGGTTGTCGCCTCCGCCAAGCTCAATCTATCGGGTGATTTTTGAAAATACAAATAAGAGGCAGATTTTATACCTTCAATATTTGAGCCATAAGGCACCAAATTTAGATATAATTGAAGGATTTCGTCTTTGGAATAGCATAATTCTAAATGAATGGCTCTCAAAATTTCAAAAAATTTATTGGCATACGTTCGCTTTTCGGGATGTAACATCCGAACAACCTGCATTGTAATCGTACTTGCTCCAGAGGTACGCTTGTGCTGTATGAAGTTATGAATGGAGGCACGCCCAATCGCCAAAGGGTTAATGCCAAAGTGGTATTCAAAATATTTATCTTCTTTGTTGATGATTGCCTGGCGTAAAGTTGGAGAAATCTCTTCTAATTTTACGTACATTCGCCATTTATCAGCATCATTCAGAAACGCATGAATCAGCTCTCCCTCCGAATCCTCAATAATAGTTGAATATGAAATTTCTACTTTAGGTGGAAAGACAAAAACAAGCACCAACCAAATTATCCCCATTCCTACGAATGTTTTGATGGTGGAAAATCTACTCTTTTTCCACTTTTGCTTGAGCCAAGCGATACCTTTTGCTAATAATTCCGTTTTTTTCAACATAAATTTCCCATAAACAACAATAATTAAACGAAAATATACGAATTTTATGCAAATTTTAAGAATAACTTAATCAAACCACTAATTATGGAAATCAGACTGAAGGCTCAGTTGAAGAAAATAACAACATTTATTTTTGACGTAGATGGGGTATTGACAGATACCACGGTATTGGCTCTTCGAGGAGGGGAATTGGCACGGACGTTCAATGTAAAGGATGGCTATGCCCTCAGTAAAGCCGCTCGGTTGGGGTATAAAATCGTGATTATTTCAGGAGGAAAAGAGGAAAGCATTAGAGAAAGATTATCCCCACTGGGAATTAAGGATATTTTTCTTGGTGTAAGCACCGATAAAAAACTATCAGTTTTCGACCAATTTATAGCAGAAAATGAATTAAAGGAAGATGAGATTGCTTTTATGGGAGATGATTTGCCAGATTGGGAAATCATGAAGCATCGGGAGGTTCTTTCGGCTTGTCCGGCAGATGCCGTAGAGGAAATTGCTTCAATTGCTCAATTTCAATCCAAGCGAAAAGGAGGCGATTGTGCCGCCAGAGACTTGATAGAATTGGTACTTAAAGCCCAAGGAAAGTGGATGAGTCTTTTCTGATTTTTTTTGTGGGTAGAAGCAAACCTTTTCATCATTTCCTTCGTATTTAGCATCAATAAACGATGCCATTTCTTTAAGTTTT
>CAYUFZ010000003.1:27918-36260 GCA_964444025.1 uncultured Emticicia sp. | reverse complement strand
CATCATTTCCTTCGTATTTATCAGTAGTTTTTGATTGGTAGAAGAGGAAATTTTTCGCTTCATTCTTTTTTCGGTATTAATTTTGCGTAAAACTTAGCATATAGGTCGTTCAACATTAGACCGGACATAAATCAAAAATATATGAATGAATTTTTTATTTTTTTGCAATTAGGATATGAACATATCACAGACTTAGAAGGGTACGACCATATTTTATTTATTTCCTCTCTTTGTCTAGTTTTTAGAATTCATGATTGGCGAAAAATTTTGATTTTAGTAACGGCATTTACCATCGGCCATTCCATTACATTGGCATTGGCTGCTTTGCGAATCATTGAGTATTCGTCAGATTTTATCGAATTTCTGATTCCTGTTACGATTATTATTACGTCCGTCGGCAATTTGTTTCATAAAAGTAGCGATAGCATCTTTGAACACGAAAAATTCTCATTTACACGCTATTTTTTCGCTTTGGGTTTTGGTCTGATTCATGGCATGGGTTTTTCAAATTATTTGAGAAGTTTGTTGGGAAAAGAACAGAATATTATTCCGCAATTATTAGCATTTAATATTGGCTTGGAAGTAGGGCAATTGCTGATTGTTGCGTTGGTGATGGTAGCTACTTTTTTTGTATTGGATGGGTTTCATGTCAAAAAACATCATTGGATATTGGTAATGTCTTCCTTTATTGCTGGCATTTCTTTTAAGATAATGACAGAAAAGTGGTATTTTGATATTTATGCTCTTTCTAAGGCACTTTTATTGCAATTAAATAGTTTTTAGATACATACAATTATACTTACTATGCAAGAGAGTACGACACTCATCGGGTTTTTATTAACGGCTTTTTTGGCAGGATTTGCCTCTATATTCATGCCTTGTATATACCCCATTATGCCCATGACGGTCAGTTTTTTTACAAAACAATCCCAAGGGACGAGTAAAGCGATGTTTTATGGATTTTCTATCATGTTTGTCTTTGCCATTATCGGATTGATTGCGACGGCTTTTGGTGCTCCATTTTTAAATTTTATCAGTACGCATTGGTTACCCAATCTGATTTTCTTTGTTATTTTTATTATTTTTGGAATTTCTCTATTGGGGGCTTTCGAGATTGTATTGCCTCATAATGTTGTCAATAATATCGACAGAATGTCTGAAAAAGGGGGATTGGTTGGTATTTTCTTTATGGCTCTTACTTTGGTGGTGGTGTCTTTTTCGTGTACTGCTCCATTTGTGGGTTCACTGCTCATCATGGCGGCTAAAGGCGAAGTTTGGAGGCCTTTGTGGGGTATGTTGGCATTTGGTTTGCCATTTGGTATTGTTTTTACGTCGTTGGCAATGTTTCCGCAATGGCTCAAAAGTTTGCCAAAATCAGGTGGTTGGATGAATGAAATGAAAGCTGTTTTTGGTATTTTGGAATTTGCTTTGGCTCTTAAATTTCTAAGTAATATTGATTTGACCTATCACTTCAATCTTATTTCTCGAAATTTATTCTTAGGAATTTGGGTGTTCATTTTCTTACTAATTGCTCTTTATATTATTGGTATTATTCGTTTGCCCAAAGACACTAAAATTAGTCTAAGTTTTCAAAGAATTATTTTTGCAAGTATATTTTTCGCTTTTACGGCTTACATGGCTTGGGGATTGGTCAAAAATAAAGAATTGGCTCTTCTTTCGGGCATTTTGCCACCAAAAGCCATTAATAATGCAGCAATAGATGGCTCAAAGCTAAGAAATCTGCCTCATGAATTGCAGGGTTTTTATGATTATGATGATGCCTTGGCTTATTCAAAAGAAGTTGGAAAGCCTCTTTTGATTGATTTTACAGGATATGCTTGTGCCAATTGCCGAAAAATGGAAGAAAATGTTTGGTCGAAACCGGAGGTATTGGAAAAGCTAAAAAATGAATTTGTGATTGCTTCTTTGTATGTAGATGACAAAAAAGAATTGGAAAAAAATAAGCAATATGTGTCTAAATATGATGATGAACTCAAAGAAACAATAGGGGACAAAAATATGGATATTGAAATTACAAAATATAACAACAATGCCCAGCCTTATTATGTCATCGAAAATAGCGAGGGGAAAGCCATTATAAAACAACCTCTCGGTTATTGTTCCAAAGAGGAATTTATGAAATTTTTAGAGGAAGGGATTCGAAATTATCAAAAATAAGTATGGTTTGAATGAAGCTGCTCGGTCTGGGCAGCTTTTTATTTTGATAAAACTCTTTACTCTCTAATCATCGGAGTTTTATATTAAATTTTATCATGGGTAGAATATCTTTTAAAATAAGTCGTAAATTTAACCTAAATTTCTAATATCAATCCTTAGATATAGCCATCTAATAATCGCCAAGGACTACCTTATCTTACTTAACCATGATTTCTTTTAGTTCATATTTAAGTTTTTTTTCTTTTGGATTGGGTCTATTGTTCTCAATTTATATGCTTCTTAATTATTGGCAAAATCGTACCGCCCGAATTTCGGTCATTATTGTATTGCTTTTTTCTTTGATTGAGTTTTATATGTATGCCCTAAATTCAAATTTTTTAGTCGAAATTCCACATTTATTATATTTTGATGGGATAGCTTTTCAATTTATCGGCCCTACTATTTTTTATTTTGTTATTTCGGCTACCAATCCTCAAAAGATACACATCCCTATTTATTTAATTATCGGACTTTTTTTATTTCTACTGATTGGGCTTAGCCCTGATTTATTTGTATCGGGTGAAAAGAAAATTAAACTTGTGCTGGATTCGTATCATAATAATGATGCCTTTAAACATAGAAATTTAGGATATTTTCCGCCCCAATGGATTCAGCTCTTTACGTTTGTGTCAAATTATTTGTTTTTGATTTACTCGCTGTTTTTATTTAATAAGTTTTTGGAAGGAAGGTTTTTAAGAGAGATATTAAAAGATTCAAATCGTTTTTATTATCGATGGATAGGGGTTTTTATTATTGTAGGACTTGTATATTTGACTTTATTAATAGTACAATACCTAATTTTGTTGGTGAATGCTCATTTCAATGCCCTTATTCAAATTCTTCAAAGTAGTTCATTGATTATTGCCAAAGGTTATCTAATCATCTATCCGCAGGCAATTGAAGGAATGGTTCAAAGTACTGAAATAGAAGAACCAAAAGTGGCTGATTCGGATTATTTAAAACAGCTGATTTTGCCAAAATTCAACCAAAATGCCGATTATCTAGCAATACATAAACAATTGCGTGGGCATTTTGAGATAGAAAAAAGTTTTTTGAATCCCAACTATTCAGTGAAAGATTTGGCATTTTTTCTTAAAATGAGTACCAGAAAATCTTCCAAAACGATTGAAATTATGTATGAGCTTAGTTTTAAAGAATTTATTAATCGGTATAGAATTTATAATTTTATCGAGAATTTGTCCGAAAATGATTATAGAAATTTCAAAATCGATAGTTTGATTTCACATTCAGGATTCGAGCATCGCTCTACTTTTTACTCTGTTTTTCGTCGAATCTTAGGCGTAACTCCCTCACAATTTATTGAAAGGTGGTTGGCAGATTCTCCTCGAATGAAGCATTCTTAAAGGCTTCTTCTGATTCTATATATGTAGCTAAATAATTATTAGGGGAGTCTTTCATTATTCTTTGGAAAGAGGAGTAAAAAGTCGATTTATGGCTAAAACCACATTCTTTAATCAAGCTTTCGGTCTTGATACTTCTGCTAGCTTGTGTCTTTATCAATTCTAAAAAATAATTAATTCGGTATCGATTTACTATTTCATTGAAGTTCATACCCGTGTTGGTTTTTAAATATTTGGATATTTTTCTTTTGTTTAACTTCAAATCATCAGACATTTTCTCCAAATCAAAATCACTATTCAAAAAAGGTTTTCTCTCGAGCATGTATTTGTCAATCATCAACCTAAACTCTTCCGAACTCTGATACGGTGGGTTTTGGAGGTAGATTGAACGATTTTGATGAGCGATTCCCTTATTTTCTTTTTGGGGTATTGTTATGATATTTATATTTTGCATTTGTAAATTCTCTGGAGAGGTAAGGAAATGTCCCTTTAGAAAAATGAGAGAACAACTTTGTAAAATTTGTACCATCGAACTAAAAGTTTCGCTTTCTTTTAAAAACAAAAATTGTACAAACTGAAGACCATTGAATATCGTAGTGACGTAGGTAATGCTGTATATCCAATGAATACTCGAACGTTTGTTTTGTCGATATTCTGGCAAATAATTACTAAATGTCCGTAAAACATAGTAAATCGTCCAAAAACAATAAAGCATTGCTATGGTGCTTGTAAGTGGCTGCATCAAACCCGCTGGCATAATGCCTGTATGGATTTTTATAAAAATGGATTCATTCTTGTAAAATTGCTCAAAATGTTGTCTTTTCTCTTCATTTGATATTAAAAATTCAGGCATAATCAGCAGAACCAAAATCGTGGGGACAATCAAATGTATGGCATCTTTGAACGAAAATTTAGTTGGTGGAAAAATGACATTTCTGACATATAAAAACAGAATAGGACCAATAAATAATCTAAAAGGGAAAGCCGTTCGGTATAAAAAAGGCATTTCAAGTACATTTTTTGAGGTAATGGCATACATATAAAATTCAATCCATGCGAACGAAAACACCAAAAGCATCAAATACTTATTGGTAACAATATGCCTTTGCTTATAGAAAAGATAAATCAGAAAAAAAATCCCTAATCCACAAGTAAAAAAACAGAGATAAGAGGAAAATCTAAACATATAAAATTGACCTAAAGCTTAAGTTCTTTTGCAATTAGCATAATTTTAAAAGAACTTAGCATTACTTTTGGTAATTTTTAACTTAAAATCGATAAAGAGGACTGAATTATCGGCAAACAGTCAAAAAATGATAAATAGGACTCAATGTTTGCTTTCCATAAAACTTTGTAAAATTATCACAGCACTGATTTTATCAAGATTTCCTTTGACACGTCTGTCTTTTTTTTTCATTCCTCCCGCAATCATACTCTGAGCCGCCATTTTTGAAGTAAATCGCTCGTCGTGTAAATAAATAGGCTTGTCTGGAAACTGATTTTTCAACTTATCCACAATTTTTTCCACATGAATAGTCCCATGTGTAGAAGTTCCATCTAAGTTTTTGGGCATACCAATGACAATTGACTCAACTTCCTCTTGTTGAAAATAATTTCTCAGATAATCAATTAATGTGTCAGATGGAATCGTTTCAAGGGCAGATGCAATGATTTGAGAGGAGTCGGTCACAGCAATGCCACTTCTTTTGAATCCATAATCAATAGCAAGAATTCTTGGCATTTGTTTATAATTTTGGTGAATGAGATAATTTTTTTGCCTCTTCCCAAAAAACGTCCATCTCAGCCAATGTCATTTCTTGAAGATTTTTATTCAATTCTTTTGCTTTACTTTCTAAATACTGAAACCTATGGATAAATTTTTTATTGGTTTTTTCCAAAGCTGTTTCAGGATTTATTCCAATAAATCTTGCATAATTTATCAATGAAAATAATAAATCACCAAATTCCGATTCGGCATTATCTATTTCAATAGCAACAGATTTTTCGACATCAAACATGGCTTTAAATTCGTCCAATTCTTCCTCTACTTTTGCCCAAACCTGGCTTTTTTCTTCCCAATCGAATCCAACCCCTCTTGCTTTTTCCTGAATTCTCATGGCTTTGACCAATGCCGGAAGCGATTTCGGAACACCCCCTAGCACAGATTTATTGCCTTCTTTTAGCTTTATTTGCTCCCAATTTCTTTTTACTTCTTCTTCTGTTTTAGCAACGGTATCCCCATAAATATGTGGGTGCCGATTGATAAGTTTATCACAAATTCCATTCAAGACATCTGCAATATCAAATTCATCTGTTTCGGAGGCGATTTTAGAGTAAAACACCAAATGAAGCATCATATCGCCTAACTCCTTTCGGATTTCTGTCAAATCTTTTTCTAGAATAGCGTCTGAAAGTTCGTAGGTTTCTTCAATTGTCAAGTGCCTCAAACTGTCCATTGTTTGTTTTTTATCCCAAGGACATTGCTCTCGCAATTCGTCCATAATTGTCAAAAGACGGTCGAATGCTAATAATTTTTGAACTCTTTCATTAGAAAAAGCAAGGGGGAGGGTATTACTCATTGATCTGTTAGTTTTTCCATTTAATTGCACAACCTACTGCTTTTGTGAGAGTCGTGATGACGGGTTTTCCCAATATTATAGAGTTTAGGGCATCGTCTGCATATCTTTTCGTGACCCCCAAAGGGTCTTGAGCATTGTCATCGATAGCCCCAATATAATTTACCACCAATTTGTCGGCTTCTTTTTTCAAAATATATACTTGTGGGGTACGCATGACGCCAAATTTTTTTGAAATTGCCTGTGTTTCATCTGTCAAATAGGGAAATGGATAGTTTTTTTCTTTGGCTCTCGATTGCATATTTGCAAACGAATCTTCTTCATACGCTTCTGGGTCGTTTGGGTTAATGGCAATGATTTGTATGCCAGAAGAAGAATATTTTTTGTGCAAAGCAATGATTCTGTCTTCGTATGATTTTGAAAAAGGGCAATGATTAGACGTAAAGACAAGCATGATTGCTTTGGCATGGGTGAAATCTGCCATTGAAATTACCTTTCCATCAATATTTTTTAATTTAAAATCAGGAACATAATCTCCAATAGTATATCCAGTATTTTGATTATTTTCGACTTCCGAAAGAACGCTTTTGTGGGCGAAAGAATGCGTCATGGAAAGGAAAAAGATGCTTAAAAGACTAAAAAAAAGATACTTTTTCATGTGTTTCCTATTAAAATTTCCCCAATATCGACTATTTTGGGTTGATGGATTAACGTTTACAAGGCTGATTTATTATGTTTCTGAAAGAATTCATTCAGTACCATCTATCGGCGACAAATATAAAAATAATTGTCTGAACTTTAACGATAGTTGCTTTACAAAACATCAGTTTTTGTTAGAAATGATTGCTTATTGGAATAGAAAATCCATATCTGTTGATAATTTTGACAAAAAAATAAATATCTTTATTGTTCTTAATATTCGACAAACCATATTTAATAACTATGAAAAAAAGATTTTTAGCTCCTGATGTATTTCGAGGACTGACCATGATGTTTATGACAATCGTCAATAATCCCGGAGATTGGGGGAATATTTATGCTCCTTTGGAACATGCAGCATGGCATGGATGGACTCCAACAGATTTGGTTTTTCCTTTCTTTTTGTTCATTGTCGGTTTATCTACGGTCTTTTCAATGCCTGATGTGTCTCAAAAAAATGAGCAAACTTTTGAGAAAATATTGATTCGTACCCTAAGAATTTTTCTTCTGGGACTATTCCTTAATTTCTTCTCTAAAATACATTTAGGGAGCTTGGAGGGATTCCTTTTGATGATTTTCAGAACTATTCTGTCTATATTAGTTGCGGTACTTTTACTTGGTAATTTTGAAACCCGAAGAAAGCTTTGGATAGCTTTGGGATTATTTTTTGTCCTTTTTGTTTTGGCTTTCGGTGGTTTTTCCGATTTTGAAACAGTCAGAGTTCCAGGAGTGTTGCAACGAATCGCACTGGTCTATTTCATTATTTCGATTTTATATACTTATTGCTCTTCCAAAGTTCAAATCTTTATTTTTTGTGCTTCTTTGCTTGGATATTGGTTTATACTCGCCATTATTCCAGTTCCCGGCATAGGAGAGGCTTCTTTTGAAAAAGGAATAAATTTGGCAGCGTGGATAGACAATTCTCTATTGGAAGGACACTTGTGGTCAGTTTCAAAAACTTGGGATCCTGAAGGTATTTTGAGTACGATTCCTGCGGTGGCGACAGGATTGGCAGGTGTTTTTACCGGAAAACTCTTCATGAGCGATATTTCTGCACAAAAAAAATTAAACAAAATGTTGGTTTTTGGATTTGCCCTCCTGATTGTTGGATTAATATGGGGCGAAGTTTTTCCTATTAACAAAGCTTTGTGGACAAGTTCTTATGTCTGTTTGGCAGCAGGTTTGGCATTATTGGTATTGGGGGCTATTTATTACCTGACAGAAATACTGGGATTTACTCAATTTATCAAGCCATTTGTCATTTTTGGAGTTAATCCAATGTTGGTTTTTTATGCTTCGGGTGTTATTCCACGGGCATTTAATATGATTCAATTTACCAGCGAATCACAATCGCTTGGGCTGATAGATTTTCTTTATCTGAAGGGAATTAGCCCAATTTTTGAAAATCAGAAGACAGCCTCGCTCATTGGAGCATTAGTATATCTTCTGATTTGGTATATTATTTTGCTAATTTTAGATAAAAAGAAAA
>CAYUFZ010000003.1:18316-27908 GCA_964444025.1 uncultured Emticicia sp. | reverse complement strand
TTATTTTGAAAGTATAGCCTCTTTATTTCACTGCCTTTAAACTTAAATCTAAGCTTTTAGCAGAATGAGTTAAATAACCCATTGAAATATAATCGACTCCACAATCTGCATAATTTCTTGCATTTTGTGGAGTAATATTGCCCGAAGCTTCTAAGGGGAATTTGCCATCAACGAGTTTAATAGCCTCTCTGATATTATCATAAGAAAAATTATCCAACATGATTCTAACAATACCTCCAAGCTCAAGGACTTCTGATAATTCATTCAAATTTCTAACCTCAATTTCGATGGGTAATGATTTATTTTGTTTTTTTAAGTAATCTTGTGCGGCAGTCAAGGCATTTTTTATTCCTCCAGCATAATCAACATGATTATCTTTTATTAAAATCATATCATACAATCCAAATCGGTGATTACTACCTCCTCCGATATTAACCGCCCATTTTTCAAATAATCGAAATCCAGGAGTTGTTTTTCGTGTATCTAAAACTTTTGTTTTCGTCCCTTTTAACGACTCTACAATTCCAAATGTGGTAGTTGCAATGCCACTCATTCGCTGCATACAGTTTAAAACCAAACGTTCAGCCGTAAGAATAGAACGATCGGAGCCTTCTACATAAAATGCGATATCTCCTTTCTTGATAGCAGCCCCATCTTGTAATATTGTTTGCATGTGTAAAGAGGAATCTACTGCCTCAAATATCATTTGGGCAAGTTCAACCCCTGCCAAAATACCATCATCTTTGACTAATAATTTGGCTTTTCCGATGGCATTTTCTGGTATTGTTGATAAAGAGGTATGGTCGCCATCGCCAATATCTTCAGATAGAGCTACATGTATGAATTGTTCTATTGCTTGTTTATTGAGTTCCATTTTACTAATTTTTTAATTTTGTGCTGAATAATGATATTCTCCAATTATTTTAAGCCCTTCGAGTGTTAATTCCCGATTTACTTCTACAAATTCACCATTCAAGGTCGAAATAATCGAAGAGAGCCCTCCCGTAGCAATGGCGATGCAATCGCCCCCTAATTCTGCTCGAATTTTATGAATCATATTTTTAACCAACCCTTCATAGCCCCACAAAATTCCTGAGCGGATGGCATGAACAGAGTTTTTTCCTAATACCGATTGAGGAAGTTCCAAGGGAACTTCAGGCAATTGAGCAGTATTAGAAAAAAGTGCCTTGACCGCCGTTTTTAAGCCTGGAGCAATCGAAACACCCAATATTTTTCCTTCCTCAGATACCACCGTAAATGTGAGTGCTGTACCAAAATCGACTACTACACAATTGCGTCGATACTTTGTAAATGCGGCTACAGCATTGGCAACCAAATCGCTGCCAATTTCGTATGGATTATCAATCGAAACTTCTATCAAAGGAAATACTTTGGCATCAACAATAATTGGCTCGATATTGAATAGAGTCTTGATTAATTGTCGGAATATAGGGCTTAGTACCGGAACCACACTGCTCAACACCACTGCGTGAAAATCGGTGTATGGTAGGCTATTTTCAAGAAAATATTGACGAAAACGATATTCAAAATAAACATAGTTTTCGTCTTTTAGAGATTTTATCCGAAAGCTATTCAGAAGCGTATCTCCTTCATAAATTCCGAAAACTGAATCGGTATTTCCAACATCAATGACTAATAAAAGGCTCAATTGAATAGGTATTTTAATGATTAAACAATTTTTTGTATATTCTTATTATTTTATTTTCTCTTCAAAAACACAAAACCATTCTCTTCTTTGATGAACTTCAGCTGGGGAAGATATTTGTAATCGTCGTAACGGTCAATTTTGGTTACAAAAAAAACAGGCTTATCAACTTTTCCATACAACAACCAATGTTCGTAAGCCTCGTTGGTGTCAAAGGCTGATTTTCGGGGATTGGGTTTTCGGAAATAGTAAAGATGAGCATAACTTTTAAACCCCAAAACATGTACATAAATATCTTGCCCACGTTTGGATTCATAAAAATCTATGGCAGCCCCTTGGGTATAACGTTCGATTTTAGGCACAACAACCCAGCCATACAAAAAAAGACATGAAGCTGTTGCCAAAGAAAGATATTGAATAAATAGCCAACGTTTTATGTTTTTTTGCTCTTTGTTCAATGCAAAAGTAAAGATTAAATAAACAAGAACGGCAAAATAACTCAGACCAATCATTATTTCCCATCCCGACCAATCGACAGGAGCTTGTAAATTTCTTGCCGCAAATTTATCTTTTACCATCGGAATTAGCCACTCGGTGTTCATTCCCAAAAATGGTACAGCTGTTAAAACAAAAGATAATATAAACCCTACCATTAGCAATCCGAAACTTGTCCATTTATTCCAACTGGCTTTTTCCGAGAGCCAATCGTATAAAAATTTACTTGCCAAATAAGAAACTGGGAAATATGCCATCGAAGAATAATGAACAATTTTGGTCGTGACGATACTGAAAAGTATCATGACAACCCAAAAGGTGGTTTTCATCCAAGGAACGAATCGCTCCAGAGGGTCGGAATCCTCTCCCGATTTTAATAATAGTCCACGAATGGCAAAAATAGATATTGGAAAACAACCCAATAAAACGACTACAAAATGATAATAAAACGGTTGTCCATGCCCAGCATCTGGTGTTTTGAAAAGGCGTATTTGATAAGTAATGAACTCCTGAATGAACCACAGACCATTTTTAATCAATTCATTTGCAAACCAAATAGAAGATATTAAAATACAAGATAGTATAAATAAAAGAATTTGGCGATAGGACAAAAAAGTTTTAAATCTTTTGTAAACAGCAAAAAAGAAGCAAATTGTCAGCCCCCAAATAAGTCCACCTACTGGCCCCTTGGTTAGAATAGCTAAGCCAATAAAACTTCCCGAAAGCAGTATGTCAGATGTTTTCTTTGATTGATAAGCGAGAAAACTGAAATATATTCCAAGAAAAATAAAGAGATTAAAAGTAGGGTCGATAATGCCTGATTTGAAATATAAATGAGGGGTAAATGCTCCCAAATACAGCAATGCCCATAAGAAACCAAATGTATCGTTTTTGAGTTTTTTGCCAATAAAAAATAAAGTAAGCAAGGTCGCTAACCCTACGACAGCATTCGGAAGTCGAGCCGCAAAATCATTCACGCCAAACAATTGCATGGCTAAAGATTGCATCCAAAAGAATAGAGGGGGTTTTTCCCAAAAAGGTCTGAAATCAATTTGAACCCGACTGTAATTGCCCGTTAAAATCATTTCACGAGCAGATTCTGCAAAGTTTATTTCGTCCCAATCAAATAAATGTACATTTCCCAATAAAGGAAAATAGAAAAAACCAGCCAATAGACAAATCACCCATATTTTATGGCGATTAATCAATGAGTTTATCATAGTTGTTATTTTGTAAATAATCTATTCTTGTTCGGACTAGTCTGCCGATTGTCAAGTATTGTAATAAAAATTTGAATGCAATATAATGAAAAATGGTGTGATTATGGAAGTTTAATCATTCGTTTAAAAAAACAAAATACCTCTAATCAGAAAAATGTTAGAGGTATTTATAATTAATCAATCGTATGTTATGCAACAGGCTCAATTATATTTATTTTTTGTATCTTGTCTCCTTGGCGAATCGCATCCACTATGTCAATACCTTCTACCACTTTCCCAAAACAAGTATGTTTTCTGTCAAGATGTTGGGTATTTGTTCTATTATGACAAATAAAAAACTGAGAGCCACCAGTATTAGGCCCTCTATGTGCCATCGAAAGTACGCCACGGTCGTGGTACTGATTATTGCCTTTTAGTTCGCAAGGAATCGAATATCCTGGTCCACCAGCTCCCGTTCCATCTGGGTCTCCTCCTTGAACAACAAAATTCGGGATTACTCGGTGAAAAGTTAAACCATCGTAAAAACCCTGTTTAGATAATTTGACGAAATTATCGACTGCGATTGGAGCATCTTGCTCATAAAACTCGATAATCATTGTACCTTTGTCGGTAATCATTTCTGCTTTCAACATATTCAATTTTAATTTATTGTAATTTTTCTATCCACCAATGGTGGTCATAGATTCGTTTATTTGATTGCTTCGATTTTGTTCTGCTTCAAATCCATTTTTTGCTCTTTTTGAAATAGAGGAAATGATTTTGTCTTGAATATATTCATTTTCATACCCTTCTCGAATCAAGTCCCTTATATTCAAGACCTCTTCTCCATACAAGCAAGTCCGAAAACCACCAGTTGGCGTTAATCTAACCCGATTACAAGTGCCACAGAATGTCCGGCTATATGCTGCAATGATGCCAATACTTCCTTTAAAACCTGGTATTTTATAATTATAAGAAGTAGAGTTTGGTTCATCTTCAACTTTTTGAATATCGGGATATTCTTTTTGAATATAAGCCAATATTTTAGGGAAATTCCATTGAGAATCCGCTTCATTTCTTCGTCCTTCGCCATTAAAAGGCATCTCTTCGATAAATCGAACAGCCACATCGAGTTCTTTACTAAGGGCAACCATTGGCAGAATATCTTCGATGTTTTTGTTTGCCATCACGACTGTATTGATTTTTACAGGAATTTGATGCGTCAATAAAGATTCAAAAGTTTTCCAGACTAAATCAAATTCATTTCGACGAGTAATCGCAAAAAATTTATCTTTGTCTAGGGTATCCAAGCTTAAATTTACGGAATGAATACCTAATTGCTTGAGTTCAGGCACAAAAGGGGCTGTTAATACTCCATTTGTTGTAAGATTTATCTTATTTATATGTTCAATTTCGCTTAATTTTCGTATGAAAGGCATAATATCTTTTCTTACAAATGGCTCACCTCCGGTAATTCGAACTTTAGAAACGCCCAATTCTGCAAAAATAGAACACACCCGTAACATCTCTTCGTACGTCAGCAAATGAGGTTTCGGAAGGAATTGTATTCCTTCTTGAGGCATGCAATAGAAACAGCGTAGATTACATCTGTCGGTTACTGCGAGCCTTAAATAATTGATGGGACGTCCGTGATTATCAATCAGCATATAGGGTGATGTTAACTTCCAATAAAAAAACACATCTGACAAAGAATAAGTGCCTTTATTAAAGATGTTGTTGGCTTTTTTGTTTGGTAAATGTATGCTGAATTTCTTAAAAAGCCAAAAGGGACATAAAAATATGCCCCTTTTGATTATAAAAACGATGAACTTAAGACGAAATAATCTTATGCCACAGATTCTGCTAAAACTAAAACTTTATTTTTAGCAACCTCTACCACACCACCGTCAACCAAGAAACTCTCTTTTTTCCCTTTGATTTCTACAACCAAAGAGCCTTTAGCCAAAGTACTGACAATCGGAGCGTGACCTTTCAATACCTGAAACCCACCATTTGTGCCAGGCAAAGTTACCGAATCCACTACACCTTCATATACTTTTTTATCGGGAGTAATAATTTCTAAATTCATATCTTAGATAGTTCAGAGTATTGAGTAACAGACTCGATAGAATCTGTTGCTCAATCAAACCCATTATTAAAATTATTTCGATGCCTCTGCAATTAATCTTTCTCCTTTTACAACTGCATCTTCAATTGTCCCTACCAAGTTGAATGCTGCTTCAGGCAAATGGTCAAATTCTCCATCAATGATTTGATTAAATCCTTTGATGGTATCATTAATATCTACCAATACACCTTTCAAACCAGTAAATTGCTCCGCCACAAAGAACGGTTGAGATAAGAAACGCTGTACACGTCTAGCACGAGATACCGTCAATTTATCTTCTTCAGAAAGTTCTTCCATTCCAAGGATAGCAATAATATCTTGAAGTTCTTTGTAACGTTGTAAGATATTTTTTACTCTCTGAGCAGTATCATAGTGAGCATCGCCCAAGATTTCGGCAGATAGGATTCTTGAAGAAGAATCAAGAGGATCTACCGCAGGATAAATACCTAATTCGGCAATTTTACGACTTAATACGGTTGTTGCATCCAAGTGAGCAAATGTTGTTGCTGGAGCTGGGTCAGTCAAGTCATCGGCAGGTACATATACCGCCTGAACAGAAGTAATCGAACCTCTTTTAGTAGAGGCGATACGCTCTTGCATGGCACCCATTTCTGTTGCCAATGTTGGTTGGTAACCTACCGCAGAAGGCATACGACCTAATAAGGCAGATACCTCTGAAAATATTATCGATAAAGAATAGGATATCACGACCTTTACCTTCGCCATCACCATCACGGAAGTGTTCTGCAACTGTCAATCCCGAAAGAGCAACCCTCGCTCTCGCTCCAGGAGGTTCATTCATCTGTCCGAAGATAAATGTAGCTTGTGATTCTTTCAAAGCCTCTCTGTCCACTACACTCAAATCCCATCCACCTTCTTCCATCGAGTGTTTGAATTTATCGCCATACTTTACGATACCTATAAACCCGAGTAAGCTTTTGCGATATTATTAATCAATTCTTGAATCAATACGGTTTTACCTACACCCGCACCACCGAAGAGACCAATTTTCCCACCTTTTACATAAGGGGCTAATAAGTCAATTACTTTGATTCCGGTGAATAATACCTCGGTTGCAGTTGCTAAGTCTTCGAACTTAGGAGCGGCACGGTGGATAGACATCCCTTTGGTTGTCACTTCCCCTAAACCATCAATTGCTTCGCCGACTACGTTGAATAAGCGTCCTTTGATTTCTTCGCCCGTAGGCATTGTGATTGGAGTTCCCAAGTGAAGAACATCCATGCCACGTTGTAAACCTTCAGTTCCGTCCATTGCGATGGCACGAACTCTGTCTTCGCCAAGGTGTTGTTGAACTTCAAGAATTACTTTTTGACCATTTGCCTTTGTTACAGATAAGGCATCGAGAATTGGAGGGATTTGTGAACCTTCTCCTTCAAAACTCACGTCCACTACGGGTCCGATAATCTGAGAGACTTTACCGATATTTGCCATTTATTGAGAATTTTATAATTAAGATCTGAATACGGATAAGTTAATTACGCATTTCAGCATGCAAAATTAGACAAACAACTTATTAAAAGCAAAATTTGCATTATAGTTTTTTGTATTTTTTTTAGATAAATCTTAGGATAATGCCCTTTTTGTTGGAGTAAAAGAGGAATGAAGAAAGTGTTTTCTGAAATTCCCCTTTTTTTATTAATTCATACAATTTTTAATTTCTGCTTTAAATGTGGAGTTTGAGATAGATGTTCCAGGATTTAGTATGATTGAACTTCCTGCTTCGTAATGAATTTGAGGTTGATTCTCTAGTATATAATTTGATATAATATATTTTTCTGCTGTATAGCTTGCGGGCAACTGCTCATTTTTCTTGCCACTTAGTTCTACTTTTTCTGGACAAAATTTAAATAAATTTTGCTTTGAGATAGATGTGTTTAGGTCTGTGTCTTTCGCTTGGATGGCAATTGTATGAAGACCTGAGCTTATACCCAACAAGGCTATAGAGGTATTGTTAGTATTGGCATATTTTGCCCCATCTATGAATATGGTGTATGTGATGGTGGATAGATTTTGACCAATGCCATTCCACGAGAGTACGAATTCATTGGCGGTCGGTTTGGTAACTTGTATGTTTTGTACAAATCCAATAATAGTATTGGCATTGTCAGGACAAGAACTTAATAATATATTTCCCCAATTTCCCTCATCACACCAATTGTTATCTCCGGCATCTTGAAGTATTAAACTTATTTGGCTAGCATTACTGATATCTATATTAATAATCTCTCGTCCAGAATTTTTAATAATTCCACTATCATAAATATTTGTGCCATTTTTTTCGATTTTAAACACTACCGAACCACAGGTTTTGGTTGTTGTTGAAAAATCAAGCCCCAGCTCAGCCCTTAATTTTTTATAAATCCCTCCAATGTTATATGTTATCTTTGAATATGGAAAAGTTCCTATCCCCTTTTCATATATTTCTCCTAAAATATTAATTAAAGAGCCGTCTTGTGGGTTTCCTCGTCCATTTGATAGGTCTTTTTCTGGAGGACCGTTGCCATTTTCTGCACTTGACCAATCAATATCTGAAAGATATTTTGATTGGCTGGCACAAGGAGGAGAAGTTTTTATTGCCAAATCTGAGCTTTCGATAAAGTTACCATATTTATCTATTGCTTTAATTTTAAACTTATATTCATTATTAAATATAAGATTATTGACCTCAAACGAGTTTTTATTTGCATTGACTATGCCAAGCGATATGTTATTTTTCAAAATCTCATAAGCCCATATTTCAGACTCGTCAGTTGGGGTTTCCCATGTTAATATGGCAGATGTTTCAGTAATATTATATCCTTGTATTCCGAATGTATGTGGGGGATTGCTTTCTGGATAGTTACAAATTGGAAAAATATCTTTGGTTTTTGTACTACTAATTCCGTACTTATCGGTTGCTTTTAGAGTAATTCGATAAAAATATTCTTGTCCGTCACATGGGACAGGGTCTAATCTGATTTTTGTTGTTTTTCCAAAAACATTTCCTAATGAGTGAGCATGGTCTTCGTGGTGTAGGGCTATGAGCCATTCGTGGCTAATTGCATTTGCACTTTCTTCATTATCAGATACGCTTGCCGAAAGAATTAAAGTATAAGCTTCTTTATTGGGAAAATAAGTGAAGTTATCGACTGAGGTTGATGAAATAATAGGGGCTGTGTTATTTATATTTATATTTATTTTAGTTTCTGTTGATTTTTCAGAAGCATCTGTGACTGTCAAACTAACGCTAAAAACCTTAGGAGTAGAGCTGTAAAATGTATGGTTGGGATTGGCGAGTTGAGAATAATTATCATCTCCAAAATTCCAAAAATAACTTATATTTCCACCTTCTGGGTCATAAGAAGCACTCCCATTAAACTGAATATTTAGGGGGCTGTTTCCATAGTTTTTGTCGAAAGTAATGATTGATTTTGGAGGATTGTTGTAGTTTGGGTCGTATAAAATTTTTCGAATCTCGCTTGTATTTGGATATTCATAATTTGTATAGTAAATAGATTGGTCTATTGGATTGATAGCAAAACAAGTAGGATGCACATTGTCAAAATAATCGGTACTTTGTGTTGCTTCATGTATTGAATTAAATTTGAATCCTTTTATCCATCCTGGGCTGGCATAGTCGCCCATAAAGTATTGATTCCTGTGGCTTAATGGATAGGCACTTCCTTCGTACCAAATACCTCCAATGGATGAAGTTCCAGTAAAATCATTTCCTGTAAATTGGGGACTTCCTATGGCATAATATTCATTGTTGATATAAGATTGTGCAATAGGACCTCGCCATAATATCTTTGCTTTTTCAGAAGTCGTCAATGAATAATTTTGGTTGCTAAGCCCAGTGATTAAATCTCCTTCAAAAATAGGCCAACCAAAGTTCATTCCTTTTTGTGTTGCTACATTTAGTTCTTCTCGTTTTGCCCAACCTACATCTCCTATATAGAGGATTCCAACATCCCCATCTGCTGGATTTGTACTTCCTGTTCCTGGTTTAATCGAAAATCGAAAAGGGTTTCGTAGTCCCAAACTCCAAACCATCGATTCGGGAGCTTTTGGATTGTTCGCTGCAAAACAAGGATTTGAAGGGTA
>CAYUFZ010000003.1:0-18306 GCA_964444025.1 uncultured Emticicia sp. | reverse complement strand
ACCTTCGCCATTACTTGGGTTTATTCTATTTACTTTCCCATTTAGACTTTTTATTTCCTGACTCCGAAATGGACCAATTCTTGTTTGGGAAGTCATTATTCCAACATTCAATGCCTCCTGAAAAAAAATATTAGTTTCATCATTTCCAATAAAGGCAACATCTCCGACTGAAAATAATAGCGAACCATCTTTGGCAAATACCAAACTTCCTACACCGTGGTTGTCCATTGTGATTGGTATTCCCTTGTCTAATGTTTCTCCTAATAATATGAATTTGCTCCCTGATTCTATTCCTGTAAATGTATTATTTAGTTTATATCTAACGATTCTGCCAACCGTAGCTTTTTCAAATTTATCATTTTTAGATTGGTTGTAGTTTGGCGTTCCATAGGTATCAATATAGTTTCTGTCTGCCACATACAATAAATAGATGAATCTATTTGTATCAAAATTCGGATCAAGGGAAAATCCATTTAATCCATGGTCTATAAAGTTTAATACTTCTTCGGAAATATCTAATAATAGTCGCCTATTGCAATATTTGTTGTCGGAGCAATTGGTTTTGGTATGTAGGTATAGTCGTCCAGCCTTTTCCCATACATACATGTCTCCATTTGATGAAAAAGTAAGACCAACGGGAGAGTCTGTTTCTGATGTAATTAACTCATTGATAAAACCAGAAGATTGGGCATACAATAAATAATTTTGAACCAGCAGCAAAAATAGTATTATTAATGTTTTTTTATAAATGTGAATCATATTTGTTTTATTTAACGTTGTGGTAAAGCAAATATATTAAAAAAACATTAAAAACAAAAAAACACCTCGAATTTCTCCGAAGTGTTCTTTTATTATGCCAATCAACAATAAGACTAAGCTTCAGCCTCAGCAGTGTCGTCAGCAGAAGCTTCTTTCTTTTTAGAAAGTTTCTTCTTCTCGCCTTCTACCATTGCATCTTTCAATTCTGAAAGTGCTTTCAAATCGCCCAATGTAGATTTCTCCTCATTGTTTGTAGATGAAGCAGTATCTTTACCTGATTTTTTCTTTGATTCTTTTTTCTCTTCCTCTTTTGGTGCTTCCCAAGTTTTCGAGTGAGAAAGCATGATTTTCTTCTCTTCTTTGTGGAATTCCAATACTTGGAAGCTCAATTTCTCTCCAACTTCAGCTACCGATCCATCTGCTTTTGCCAAATGTTTCAACAAAGCATATCCTTCGATTCCATAAGGAAGCTCTAGTGTTGCTTGCTTGTCGTTTTTAGAGATTATAGTACATTCTTGGTTCGAACCTACTGTGAAGATGTGCTCGAATGTATCCCAAGGGTTTTCTTCTAAATGTTTGTGACTAAGAGCCAAACGACGATTTTCGCCATCTAATTCAAGTACCATTACTTCTAATGGCTCACCCACTTTGACAAAATCTGATGGATGCTTGATTTTCTTAGTCCAAGACAAGTCAGATACGTGAACCAAACCATCAATACCTTCTTCTAACTCCAAGAAAATACCGAAGTTTGTCATGTTACGTACAGTTCCTGTGTGTTTGGTATTCACAGCATACTTGTTAATCAAGTCTTGCTTTGTCCATGGGTCTTCTGTCAATTGTTTGATACCCAATGACATTTTACGCTCATCACGGTCAAGAGTCAATACCACAGCTTCGATTTCATCACCAATTTTCAAGAAATCTGAAGGGTTACGTAAGTGTTGCGACCAAGACATTTCTGAAACGTGGATTAGACCTTCTACACCTGGCTTCAATTCTAAGAAAGCACCGTAATCTGCGATATTTACAATTTTACCTCTTACTCTTGAGCCAACAGACAATTCAGCTGCCAATGAATCCCAAGGATGAGCTTCCAATTGCTTCATGCCCAAAGAAATACGTTTCTTATCTTCATCAAAATCCAATACAACAACTTTGATTCTTTGGTCTAATTTCAACAACTCATTTGGATGGTTGATACGTCCCCAAGAAATATCTGTAATGTGCAATAATCCATCTACGCCACCAAGGTCGATAAACACACCAAAGTTTGTGATGTTTTTAACCACACCTTCCAATACTTGACCTTTCTCAAGGTTTGTAAGGATAACCTGACGTTGCGTTTCAAGGTCTTTCTCGATAAGAATTTTATGAGAAACGACCACGTTATCGTTTGTATGGTTAATCTTAACCACTTTTACTTCCATTTTCTTACCAACGAAAATATCGAAATCACGAATTGGCTTCACGTCAATTTGAGAACCAGGTAAGAATGCTTCAATTCCATAAATATCCACAATCAAACCACCTTTTGTACGGCGTTTAACTAAGGCATCAATGATTGCATCTTCAGTAAATGATTTTTCGATGTTACTCCATGCTGTCAATACTCTTGCTTTTTTGCGAGAAATAACCAATTGACCCATTGCATCTTCTTGCTTCTCAATGAAAACCTCCACTGAGTCACCTACTGCCAAGTTTGGAAGATCGCGGAATTCAGAAATCGAAACCAATCCGTCCGATTTAAAACCGATATTTAATAAAACTTCACGGTCTGTAATCCCTACAACCGTTGCTGTTACTACATCCTTTTCAGCCACTTTGTTAAGTGTTTCGCTGTAAAGTGCCTCTAACGCTGCCTTCTCGGCTTCTGAATAGCCTCCGCCAATACCTTTCTTGGTGACTTTATCCCAGTCAAAATCTGCAATTTGTGCTGCCATAATATGTTTTTGTGAGCCCTGAATACATCAGTTCGATGGGCTAAACGAACTGAAAAAATGATTAAAAAATAATTGTTCTAACAAAAATGAGTGCAAAATTACTTATTTATTGTCGAATTGCAATATTTTTTAAGTAAAATATTTTAATAATTTGACTTTATTTCGCTATAATATCTTAAAATAACCATTTGATAATCAGTATTTTATTTCTTTTCTAAAATTAATTGTTTTGTCACACATGATGGAATTTCTTCTTTGTAATGGCTAACATATATCAACGTCTTTTGTAAACGGATAGATATCTCATCGATGATCTCTCTAAAGAAAATCATGTTTTCGTAATCCAGACCCTGGCATGGCTCGTCCAATAATAATAAAGGGGGATTCTTCACCAAAGCTCTTGCCAAAAAAACAAGCCTTTGTTCGCCAGTGGAGAGTTGGTATAGCTTTCTATTGGAAAGTGGACTTAAATGCAATAATTCTAAATAATCATTGGTCTCTTGGCGTTCTGAATCGTTTAGTTTTTTGAATAATCCCGCTGAATCAAATAAACCGGAGGCTACTGTTTTCCAAACTTCTGTATTTCGATTAAAATATAAATGAAGTTCTGGGGATACAAATCCGATTCTTTTTTTGATGTCCCAAATACTTTCTCCACTGCCCCTTTTTCGGTCAAATAAATCGTAGTCGTTTTGATAAGCTTGAGGATTGTCGCCTGTAATTAAGCTTAAAATAGTGCTTTTTCCCGAACCATTGCTGCCCAACAATGCCCATTTTTCATTCCTTTTTACTTCCCAATTGATATTTTCAAGCACATTGATGCCATGATAGCTGACTTTTATATCTCGTAGCCGAACGGCATATTCAAAACTATCATCTACGGGGTAGTGCTTGATTTTTTCTAAGATTGCTGCATTAATGCCTGATCGGATATTGTGGATAAGGTTGTGGAAATCTTTTTTTTCTGTGGATAACCCTTGAATTCTACCATCTTTTAACGACAAAGTTTTATCAATAAAAGATGGTATTTCGGAAAAAGGGCATGCCATAATTAATCGAACACCTTTTTGATGAATATTTGCTAATACCTCGTGTAGAATAGTTCTACTTTCTATGTCTAAGCCAACAAATGGATTATCTAAAATTAAAATTTGAGGATTTTTTAATAATGAAAGCGTTAATAAAGTTCGTCGGGTTTCGCCATTAGATAGAGCGACTATCTTTCTGTCTAAAAGATGGGAGATTTTTAATAGCTTAGATTTTTCTATTAATTCTTCTTCGTTGTATGGAATCGGAGGTAAATCAACAGATTTTAAGTCGAATGTGCCGATTGGTTTGATTTGATTTTGTAATATTTCTCGTACAGTTGGGGCAATCTCAGCATCCATCGAATTGAATCTTTGCTGATAATATTGAGTAGCCGCCTGAACAATTCGGTGGAAGCTGTAATCTTTGGCCACAAACTCTATTTCATGGTTTTGGGGTTTATGAATAAATCCTTTGTATGGAAAGATTTTCCCTGCTATTGCTTCAAGCAAGGTACTTTTACCAGAGCCATTACCTCCGATTATTGCCAAACTTTCGCCTGGGTTTAGCTCAAAATGAATGTCTTCCAATACCATTCTATCGCCTTTTTGGATAGATACATTGTCAAATTTAATCATGGATACGATGGGTTGAATAAGTTGCAAAATTCATTTATTTTTGGATAAGTAAATAATTTAATCAAGAATTTATGTTTATTTAGCATTAATTTCGTCGATAAATCAGGTGGATAGTTAATAAAAAATAATAAAATGAAATTAAAAATATTGTGTTTTGGTATTACAAAAGATATTGTAGGCTCTTTTGAATATCATTTGGAAATTGAAGATTTGGCAACGGTCGCTACTATTAAACACCAATTGGGTGTTTTGTTTCCTGCTTTTTCCAATTTAAAATCACTCCGAATGGCTGTTAATTCAGAATATGCTTCCGACGAATTGATTCTTAAAGAAAATGATGAAATTGTATTGATTCCGCCCGTGAGTGGTGGTTGAGCGAGGATTCATGGAATAACTCTGTTTTATTACTTCAAATACAATTGCTCTCTACTCAAAAAAATCCTTTCATCGTGTTTTTTCGCCTTTCATCGAATATATATATAAATTTTAATATAGTATCTTGTATTGCATAGTACCTTATTATATATTTGCAAAGTAAAAAAATTAAGGAATTTAGAATATGACCAAAAAATAAAAAATATGGATTTAGAAAATGCCCAAGTGCAGATGCGAAAGGGAATCCTCGAATTTTGCATTTTGCACATCATCTCAAGAGGGGAGATTTATGCTTCTGAGATATTATATGAATTGATTAATGCCAAAATCATGGTTGTTGAGGGAACTTTATATCCGCTTCTAACTAGATTGAAAAATGCCGGATTACTCGACTACAAATGGGTCGAATCAAGTTCTGGACCTCCGAGAAAATACTATGTGTTGACCGATACCGGAAGATTATTTTTAGATAACCTGAACAATACCTGGACAGAGCTTGCCTCGTCCGTACAAACGATTATCAACAAAAAATAAGTAAATGTTTAATTATTATAGAATTAAATAGTAGAAAAATGAAAAAAACGATTCAAATCAATATAGCTGGACTCATTTTCAATATCGAAGAAGATGCTTACGAAAAACTTAATCAATACCTGAATTCAATCAAGCAATATTTTGCTAGCTATGAAGGAAGCGAAGAGATTGTGTCGGATATTGAAGCCCGTATTGCCGAAAAATTTATAAATGGACAAAATTTTGACCCTAATTTGGTGATTGGAACAGAACAAGTCAATGAATTAATTCAATCTATGGGTACTGTGGCAGACTTTGAAGCCCTCGAGGAAGAGGAGGATTTGAAGAACTCGAAGAATAAACAAGATTCCCACTCAAATATGTCTGAAGAGTTTCAAAATGGAACGAAAAAACTCTATCGTGATACCAAACGTAAAGCTTTGGGTGGAGTATTGTCGGGCTTGGCTCATTATTTCAAAATGGACATTGTCTGGGTGAGAATTATTTATTTATTCTGCTTTTTGGCTGCTCCTGCCATTAACGATTTTTTTGATGTAGTTTCGGGAATATTGTTTTTTGGGTATTTTGTTTGTTGGCTGGTGATTCCTCCCAATGCCAATTTAGACGAAGACAAACAAATTAAAAAATTATACAGAGACGAAGATTCCAAGGTATTAGGGGGCGTTTGTAGCGGTTTGGCTGCTTATTTCGGGGTTGATGTAACAGTCATTCGTTTGTTATTCGTGATAGGACTACCCATACTGGGAATAAGTTTCTTGACGTATATTATTTTATGGATTACTGCACCCAAGGCAGCAACAATTACACAGAAAATGGAAATGAAAGGAGAGCCAGTTACTTTGTCGAATATCGAAAGTAGCATCAAAGAAAGTATAAATGTGGACAAAAATGTGCCAGAAAATTTTATTACAAAAGTTCTGCTATTCCCATTTAGACTAGTGGCCATTCTAATCAAAGCTCTTGGCGAAATGCTTAAAAGTATTTTTCCGGTCTTTCGGGTATTGACGGGCTTGTTGCTGAGTATTGTGGGGATTGCAATCATCGTGGCAATACTTATTTCTATTACTGCGTTTTTTGGGATAATTTCTGGAATCGAGGGCTTGAGAATTATCGACAATGCTCCTTTTCATCAGCTAATTTTGGAAGTTCACCCTTTGTTTTTGTTTTTTGTTTTCTTTGCAAGTATTATCCCTCCTTTTACTATTTTACTCTCAGGACTGACCTTGATTAGTAATCGCAAAATAGGCACTAGAAATTTTTGGCTAACCCTCCTTGCTTTATGGATTACGGGATTATTGGGTACGGGTGTATTGGTCGCAAAATCGGCTCTTAATTTTGCAAAAAAAGGGCAATTGATTCAAACCAAAAATTTCCCATATACCAACGGCAAAACGCTAGTATTGGATGTCAATACAAAAGAGAATGAGGTAGAAGTGGGTATTAAAATTGACAACGAAGCTCGTATTAATTTAATTGGCTATACTGGTACCGAATTAAAACTCGAACAGACGTTTAAAGCATCTGGCAAAACAAGAGAGGTAGCTAATCAATTTGCTCAGAAGATAAATTATGCCGTTGTTCAAAAAGATTCTGTTTTACTATTCGATAAAGAAATATCTATCCCTGAAAAAACACCATTTCGAGCACAAAAACTAGAAATGAATTTATCCATTCCTTACAATAAGCCATTCAAGCTCACACGAGATTTTTACTATTCGGTTTATCAAAGTGATTGGAGAAATAATAATTTTGAGGTAGATGGGAATGATGTCTTTCAGTACACCTTTGTAATGAAGCCCGATTCGGGAATGGTTTGTTTGGATTGCCCTAAGCTAACCTCAGAAGAAAAAAATGCACTGAATGAAGATTTTTATGATAGCGAATCTGCTTCTTTTGATTATGGTGTTTTTGAGAAAAAAGAAGAATTTTCGAAAAAATTTGTACTCAAAGATTTTAATAAAATAGATTGTGGTGGTGCTTTTGTACTGATTGTAAAAAAAGGGGAAAATTATAGTGTGGAGGCTCAGTCGGAGTCGAAAGAAGCATTGGATGATTTGGAAGTTAACGTTTCAGACCGTGAATTAGAGATTGGTTTTGAAGATAATTTTTCATTCAATCTTCATAATCATCGTATTTACTTATTTATAACGATGCCCGAACTTAAAAACCTAGATTTGTCGGGAGCATCCAAATCAAAAGTAATCGGATTTAAAAATGCTAACGAAAATTTAGCGATTAACCTATCTGGTGCTTCTAAATTGGCACTAGATGCTGAAGTCAATTTGTTAGATTTTTCAGCTTCAGGAGCATCAAAAGCTGATTTCATTGGAAGTGTCAATATCCTTTCCATTGATGTAAGCGGAGCAAGCAAAATAAATGCTAAGAAAATGAACGTAGGGGTGGCGGATATAGAGGCTTCTGGAGCAAGTAAAATAGCCTTGGGGAGGGTCAAGCAGCTTAAGTCGAATACTAGTGGTGCAAGTAAGGTTACTAGAGAATAAAGTCGAATAAATTAGCGTCGATTATTGTTGATACAAATATAAGAACCTGCCTAAACTTTAGTTTATTTCTATAAATGAGTTTGTGCAGGTTCTGCCAATTAAAAAACGAAAAATTACTAATTCTAAACCTCTTTTTAGGCAAACAACTATCAAAAACATGCCATTTATTTCCTATTCAACATCTCTTGTATTTGTTTCATTAAAATAATAAATTTTGTACATTTACGATTGAAACCAATATGTTTTGAAACACTTCATTCTGGAAAAATCATAAAATGAAACAAGTTTGTATCATCGGAGCCGGTGCGTCGGGTATTAGCACTGCAAAAACATTAAAGCAAAATGGGATTTCTTTTGATTGTTTCGAAAAAGGGTCTAAAATAGGGGGTGTTTGGCGTTTTAAAAATGACAATGGACTCTCTTCTGCTTATCAAAGTCTGCATATCAATACCAACAAAAAAGTCATGGCTTTTTCGGATTTTCCGATGCCAAAGAGTTATCCAATGTTTCCGCATCATAGTCAGATTATCGAATATTTTGAGAATTATGTGCAAAATTTCGATTTATTGCCTTGTATTCAATTTAATACAACAGTGACAGAGGTAATAAAAAACGATGACGGAACGTATAAGGTTGTGCTAGATAATAGACAAGTGTATGATTATGAGTATGTTGTAGTTGCGAACGGGCATCATTGGAATCCGAGATATCCTGAATTTAAGGGGAAATTTGAAGGGAAACTAATTCATTCGCACGACTATAAAGAGCCAAGTATTCTTCAAAATAAAGATGTATTGGTGGTCGGCATTGGTAATTCCGCCGTAGATATTGCTTGTGAGGCAGCAAGGCTTCATACCGGAAAGGTAAGTATTTCGACAAGAAGTAAGGCTTATATTACTCCTAATTGGATACTAGGAATGCCTTTTGATAATTTAGCAAATCGATATACAGCAAAACTGCCTTTGGCTATTCAAAGAGTTCTCTTGAAAACAAGCCTTTGGTTGGCACATGGAAATCAAGAGGATTATGGCGTACCTGTTCCGAATCGTCCTATTTTGAGTGAGCATCCCACTGTGTCTCAGGAATTACTTGCCATTGCAGGAAGGGGCTTGCTTGATTTTAAGCCAAATATTAAAGAGTTTGAAGGTAAAATAGTTGTTTTTGAAGATGATTCACGCCAATCGTATGATTTGATTATCTGTGCTACTGGCTATAAAATAACTTTCCCTTTTCTCAGGCATTATCCAGAATTTGATGTAGAAACGCATAATGATATTAGGCTTTATAATAAAATGCTGCATCCCGAACACCCAAATTTGTTTTTCGTCGGATTAATCCAACCTTTAGGAGCAATCATGCCTTTGTCCGAAGTTCAATCCAAATGGATTGCACAAGTGATACAGAAAAAAATAAAACTGCCTACTTCCGAAAAGATGTTCCAAGCAATAGAAAAAGACATTCAAGCACTGAAAAAAAGATATATTTCATCTCCTCGGCATACCATTCAAGTAGATTTTCATCATTATAAGTCAGTCATCGAATCGGAATTGAAATAAATCTATGAAATCTTTAAGCATTGACCGTATATTTTCTAATAAAATCCAAGTTGATGGGCAATTGTTCGATTTTTTTAGTGGAACATCCTATCTAAGCTTGAATACCGACGAAGACTTTCAGCGGCTACTCATCGAAGGAATGTATCGATATGGTGCTAGCTTTGGTAGTTCTCGTAATGGAAATTTCCAACTAGATATTTACGAAAAAGCCGAAATTTTTCTCGCCAAAAAGATTGGAGCAGAAAAAAGCTTGACAGTTTCTTCGGGTATGTTGGCTGGGCAATTGCTTGTGAATTATTTTTATGGCGAGCAACCAGCTTATTTATATGCTCCTCAGACCCATGCTGCCAATTTTCATTTGCCCAATATTTCTCCTCCCAAAATTAGCTTTGTAGAGTGGGTCGAGGCACTCAACGAACAAATTGACAAGCAAACAGCTGCTCATATAATCATTGTTTGTAACTCTTGTGATGCTTTAAAAGTAAGTAAATATGACTTTTCTTGGACAAAAAAATTACCTAAAAACAAACGTTTGACATTAATCATTGATGATTCTCACGGTATTGGGATTATGGGAAATGATGGTTCTGGGATTTATCAACAAATCGAAGTGGCAACAAATGTAGATCTGATAGTGATTGCTTCACTCCATAAGGCTTTTGGAATGGCAGGGGGTGTTATTGTAGGGAAAGGAGATTTTATTGATGATTTGAGGCTGAATAATCCCTTTTTTAGTTCTTGTTCTCCGATGGCTCCCGCCAATTTGTATGCCTTGTTGCATGCAGAAGATTTATATTTGCGAAAACTTGACCAGCTTCGACAAAATATAAGGCTTTTTATATCAAGCTTGTCCAATAAAGCTATTTTTTCTTTTCAGGAAGACTATCCCGTATTTTATACATCTTTGGCAAGTCTATATGAATATTTGCTTCGTTATGAAATCTTTATTTATCATTTTGCTTATCCTATTCAGACGGGTATTCCCAATACCCGTATTGTGCTAAATGCCAGCCATAAGCCAGAACAAATTTATAAATTAGCCAATATAATAAATGATTATTAATCATTTAACCAAATTCGGTCTTCTTCGAATCCCTGTTCTTGCCACTCAACCAAAACCCTTTGCGATTCCAAGGTGTTCACTTTCATTCCTGTATAATCTGGTTGGATTGGCAAGTCTCGCTCGTATCTTCTGTTTATCAAACATAAAAGCTCTACTTTTTCAGGACGACCAAAGGCTTGCATGGCATCTATTGCCGCACGAACCATTCGCCCCGTTGCAAGTACATCATCAATTAATATTACTTTTTTCCCTTCTATCACAAATGGAACTTTAGTCTCATTGGGTTTGAGGGGAGTCTCTCTTCTTCGAAAATCATCTCTGAAGAAAGTTGCATCCAAATATCCCAATTTTATTGAAGCTAAACCGTTCTCACGTAGTTTGTTTGCAATTCTTTCAGCCAAAAAAATCCCTCTGGGCTGTAGCCCTAAAATTACGGTATTGGCAAAATCGCCGTGATTTTCGATAAGTTGTTGGCAAAGACGATTGATTGTTATGTCTAATAATGGATTACTCAAAATAAGCCTTTTCATACACGAAATGCAATAGTTTTATCGGTCAAAGAACCTTTTTTGTTTTTTTACGTAAATCTAATCAATAAAATTAATCACACATAAAAAAAATCAATTAAATCATACCGATACAGAATAATTGAAAATTATTAGGAACTTTGTGGCATTATTTATCAAAAAAACTCTTCAACATGAAATACCTTATTGCAGGATTGGGGAACATTGGCCCCGAATACCTTCTTACCAGGCACAATGTCGGATTTATGGCATTGGATAGGTTGGCAGCAAAACAAGAATTTAGTTTTAAGATGGAAAAGCTTGCTTACTTGGCAGACTTTAAGTATAAAGGAAAACAGATTTATTGTATCAAACCAACTACTTATATGAATTTGAGTGGCAATGCAATTAATTATTGGTTGCAAAATCTTAAGATTCCTGTTGAAAATTTATTGGTAATTTGTGATGATTTGGCATTGCCTTTTGGGAAAACACGCTTAAAGCCCAAGGGTTCGCATGGAGGGCAAAATGGTTTGAGAAATATTGAAGAAAAATTAGGAACTCAGCATTACAATCGGCTTCGTGTTGGGATTGGCAATAATTTCCCCAAAGGAAGGCAGGTGGATTATGTTTTAAAACCCTTTGATGAAGACGAAATGATTCAGTTGGTCGATAAATTAGATAAAATTGGCGAAATAATTTTGAATTTTTGTGCAATTGGTGTAGAGAGAACAATGAATTTTTACAACGAATGATTGTATTTTTTAAAGAATTTTGTCTTTTGGTTAAATTAATATAAAATGTAAGTTGTACTATTTTAATGCAAATAATATTTTGAAATTTATATTTATTTTTTATTTTTATTCTTAAAATATTTGAAAAGTCCAAATAATTTAAGAATAATATTTGGTAGTATGCTTGAGTGTAAATTTGGATTGTATTAATTTTTGTCCTAATTTTGCATCATCATCAAACAATAAAATAGAATAAAACGATGAAAAATTCATTTAAATCCATTATATTTGCAGTGTTGTTAGGGTCATTAACAACGATAGCGAATAGTGCGAACGCAAATGACCGTTATTCAGCAGCGAATGAGGTGATTTTGGTAAGAGGTGCTGAAGTTAATTTCGCAGACTTTATGTCTAAGAAAGCAAAGAAAGTTGTAAATTCAGATAATTGGAATAATTTTACGGAAGTTGTTACTTTGTACAATGTATCACCGTCTAAATTCTTGACAGTGAGTACAGACAAAAAACAGGCATTTAACGAGTCTGTAGAACAAATTTTAATCAGTCTTGATAAAAAATCCGGAAGTAATGCCAAAGCTTGGAAAGCCAAAGTGGAGCGTACAGCAGCAGTTATTAATGCTTTGTGGAATTATCAAGTAAAGTCTGAAGAAGTTGAAATCGAGCAAGTTGAGGCTCCGGTATTAATCGAAGCTCTTGGTCTTTAAGACTTCATTGAATGTGAATATTAAGTTTTCATAGTTTAATAGGTTAGGGTTGAATAGATGGACACTTACCCCACTGCCTCTGGCGGTGGGGTTAAGTTTTTTTTAGGCATAAGCGAACAATTATACCCTAGTTTTTTGTTATACAATTATCATTTTAATAAATTGTCTATTCATGCGAATACTATTATTATTTACGCTCCTTCTGACGGCTTGCACACAAGACGAAAAAACTTCAAAAAAACTGCTCTATTTTGATTTACTCTCTGTCATTAATAAACAAATTGGTCTTTTGAATCAAGAAAAACCAATGTTTATTAAATCTTACGCAATAGGTGTACAAAAAGAAATTGTTCAAACAACGGAAATAGATTGGAGCAAAGAATTGGCTTTGTTTCAAGAGGTTGATATCAACAAACAATCGTATAAAAATAGCTACATGGTTACTCAATCTGATAATGGTGAGCTTATTTATAGCTTAAAAAAAGAAGAAGAATTACCCGTTAAATGGCTTAAAATCAAATCAAATGCCAAAGGGATTGAGTTAGAAGCAAATGTATTGGTAGATAATTATTTATATACTTCAGGTAAAGAAATTTCTCTGAATATTGAAGGAAATAAACTCCAGAATTATGCCATTAAAGGTTGGCAAAAGCTATTTATTGGGAATAAAAAAATGTATGAAATCCAAGGAAAACTCGTCCAAAAATAAAAAGGACGAGTTTTTTATAAAAAAATTAATAATCGCCACTTGCTCCACCGCCACCGAAGCTACCCCCTCCAAAGCTACTGCTACTGTCGCTACTACTACTCGAAGACCAGTTGCTCGAGGAGTTTCCCCAACTCGTATAAGTAGTCGAATGATAGCCACCACCTCCGCTACTACCTTTAGACCGAGCAATAATGATGATGAATATAATAATGACAATAATGATAATAAATCCTATATCCGACGAATCATCAACAGGGTCTGCATCGAATTGCCCAGCCAAATACTGAAAAATTTTCGAAGTAGCTGCATCTAAACCCTCATAATATGTACCAGCTTTGAAGTTGGGCTTCAAGATTTGTTCAATAATACGCTTGCTTAGTGCATCCGTCAAATTTGCCTCTGTTCCATAGCCGGTTGAAATATTCATCTTCCTATCATCCGTTGCCCAAAGAATTATCACTCCATTATCCTTTTTTTCTTGTCCTACACCCCAAGCACGACCCAACTTAACAGCATACTCACTGATTTCATAGGGCTGCACACTTTTCACCACCACCACCACCACCTGAGTAGAAGTAGTATCGTCGTAGCCTTTTAACTTTGCTTCCAGCAAAGCTGCTTGTTCAGCGGATACCAATCCACTTCCAGATAAGTCATTAAAATAACGAGCAGGTTCGGGTTTTTCAGGGATTTCTTGTGCAATTAATACTGATTGACACAACAACAATAAAATTAGTATTCTTCTAAGCATGGCTTTCATTAAATTATGGAATCAAGTCAGTTGAAATATCATCCGAAATTTCATTAATATCATCCGAGTGATAAGGAAAGTATTTTTTCAATTGATAACCCGCTTCTCGAATAGCGAGTTGTAGTCCCTCACTAAAATTTCCTTGAGAAAAATTAAGGCGAAGCATATCTCTAGTGCTTTCCCAGAAACCGTCAGGTACTACTTTATCAATTCCAACATCCCCTAAAATTGCAAATTTTCTATCTTCATACGCCAAATAGAATAGTACTCCATTTTGTTGAGCAGTTTGATGCAAGCACAAGTGGGAAAATACCTTTTGGGCACGCTCCATAGGATTCTCAACAGGACATTTTTTCTCAACATGTACTTTTATCTCGCCAGATGTATTCAATTCAGCAAGCTTTATAGCCTCGACTATTTTTTCATTGTCATTCTCTGAAAAAATCATAAAATTGACTATTTAGTATGAAATTCGGGCAAAAATGCCCGAAAAATATTAAAATTTCACAGTTGGAGCTGATTGAGCAGCGGCAGAAGCCTCGAAAAAGCCTTTTTTCTCAAATCCTAATAATCGTGCAATAATCACCATCGGGAATTTTGAAGAAGACACATTGTAAACCTGTACTGCCTCATTAAAATCGTTTCGACTTACGTTGATTCTATTTTCTGTACCCTCAAGCTGAGATTGTAATTCTAAGAAATTTTGATTTGCTTTCAAATCAGGATATTGTTCAACAGAAACCAATAATCTGCTCAATGAGCCTTTCAATTCTTCTTGAGCAGCTTGGAATTTTTTGATATTTTCAGGATTCAAATCATCTGCTTTCAAAGTAATTGACGTAGCATTCGCACGAGCTTGAATCACTTCGGTTAGCGTGCTTTTTTCAAAATTAGCAGCACCTTGCACGGTGTTTACTAAGTTTGGAATCAAATCTGATCGACGTTGGTAAGCACTTTGTACATTTGCCCATTTTCCATTTACGTCTTGTTCTTTTTCAACCAAGCCATTATAGCTGCTACATCCGTACATGCCGAAGATTAACAGCACACCAATAATAATTAAAGTACTTTTGTTCATAACATTAATTTTTATAATGATAAATATTTAATCAAATGTACTTACTTGAGTACACATTTCAAATGCTTTGAGGTGAAAAATTTCAAGTATTTAGCTATAAATCTTTCGTTTATTCTATAATTTCTAAAGAACTAATCGCCAAAGGATAATCTTTTCCCAATTTTAACTGGTAATTTTCTTGTTCCAAATCACTGAGCGGTAAATTTTGATGAATCAGTTCTGCTGGTATGTTGGCAAGCTCGGGCAACCAATGTTTGATGTATTTTGCGTCCTTATCGTAAGTTTTTGCTTGTTTTAGGGTATTAAATCGTCGGTTTTCTCGAGGATCATTACCGACACCCGCCACATAATTCCAATTGCCCCAATTGACACAAGCATCATAGTCGATTAATTTATTTTCAAAATAAGCGGCTCCCCATGTCCAATCAATGCCTAAATCTTTTGAGAGGAAACTAGCAACATTTTGCCTTCCTCGATTCGACATATAACCAGAGGCATTTAATTCTCTCATATTGGCATCAATAAATGGGACTCCCGTTTCTCCTTTCGCCCATTTTTCAAAAAGGTCTTTATCTGTTGACCAAGGTCGATACAAGTCGTTTTTTATGCCACTTTTTTGAAAAATCCGACTACCATATTTTAGGGCAATCAAATAGAAATAATCTCTCCATAAAAGTTCGAACACCAGCCAATAAGTGGAATCATTTGCTGTTACTGCGTTTTCATATTTTTTTACTTCTTCATAAATGGTTTTTGGTGAAATACAGCCAAAACTAAGCCAAGCAGATAATTTTGAGGAAAATTCAGCTCCTAATAGTCCATTTCGAGTTTCTTTGTATGTCTTTATCGATTCTGTGTCCCAAATATATGATTTTAGTCTTTTTTGAGCTTCATCTTCTCCTCCACAAAAAACAAAAGCACTTCTACTGTCAAATGTATAAGTTTCATACCCTAATTCGGATAGGGTGGGCATGGTGCCAAGTTCAAGATTTGTGGGAAAAGAATGTAGCCTATCCGTCTCGGTAATGCTCCGACGAATACTTGAGGAAGATTCGATTTTTTTTCTAAAATCGGTGAAATTATCAGGTAAATAATTAATCTGAAAAGGCAAATCTCTTGGGTGATATAGAGTAGATGTCCAAATGAGTTCAATATCCACATTAATTGGTTTTATTTTCTTTGCCAAATTTGCTTCAATGTTTGTTTCTTCCTGTGTTATTTCTTTGCTTGCAAAAACAGCTTTGGCGTCTAATGATTCTGCCAATTTAGCAATAATCTCTTCCGGTTTTCCGAAGCGAACCAGTAAATCAGAGCCTTTTTTTCTTAAATTTTCTCTCAAATTCTGTACACTCTCAATCAAAAAATTAGCACGATGGATGCTTGTTCTTGGATAACCCAAGTAATGATTCTGGAATAGCCGTTCATCAAAGATATAAACAGGAATGACAAAGCCTTGTTTGGTCGCTTCAAAAAAAGCCTCGTTATCTTTTAATCTTAAGTCGTTCCTAAACCAGTAAATAATATTTTGCATGATATAAAAATGATATGTCTGCAAAATTAACAGATTTCATAATAAATCGAGCATATTTTCAAAATTTAGCAATTTTGTTTCGGGTATTTTTTTTAGTAAGTTTGAGATAATAATTTTCTTTTTTATCAAGAAAGAGTCATTGTTTTTTCTATAAAGCCATTAATTATGCTATTTTTTGTAGTTTTTATTTCGATTGCCTTTATTATCTTTGCTTCTTCCTACTGGAAATTACACCCTTTGGCTGGTCTTTTAGTGGCGGCTATTTTTGTTGGTATGTCGGCAGGATTGCCTATTGAAAAAATAGCGGATATTATCGGAAAAGGTTTTGGAGATTTGATGACAAAGATAGGTTTAATGGTTGTGTTGGGCTGTGTGATAGGAGCAATCTTGGATAAGTCGGGAGCAGCGATTCGGGTAGCAGATATAATTTTAAAAATATTTGGCAAAAAATACCCTATTTTTGCTATGTCTTGTATTGGTGCATTGGTTGGAATTCCTGTCTTTTGCGATTCAGGATTTATTATTCTGGCTAAGCTCAATAAAATTGTTGCTGAAAAAACCAAAATACCCTTAGCAAGCATAGCCATAGCTTTATCTGGAGGGCTATTTGCCACCCATACCTTAGTTCCTCCCACCCCAGGCCCACTTTCTGCCGCAGCTAACTTCAATTTAGATGCCATAGGTTTACTAATTTTGATTGGAATAATCGTATCTATTCCTAGTCTTTTTTTATCTACTTGGTTTGCCATAAAATTCACCTCTGATATCAAAACGGAATCTGAAGAAATAATAATCACATCCGACTACGAATCATCAGAAAGACAAATAAAAGGATGGAAAGCATTCATGCCTATTTTACTACCTATCTTGCTCATTACTTTGGCATCTTTTGTAAAAGTTTTCCATTTGTTTGATGAAGAAACAAGGCATTTGTTTTCATTTTTAGGGAGTCCTCTCATTTCTTTTTTGCTTTCAATTGGCTATTCCTATTTTTTATTTAGCAAAAATCGCAACATTCAGATGTTTGAATGCTTTAAAAATGGCATCGAACACAGCGGAACTACATTAGTTTTAGTAGGGGCAGGGGGGGCATTCGGAGCAATTCTAAAAGAAACCTCTCTCAAAGAAAGTATTTCAGCGTGGTTATCCAATCATCCGACTACGGGGCTTTCGTTTTTGTTGGTAGCATTTTTAGTAGCAGCCTTTTTCAAAACAGCCCAAGGCTCTACCACTACTTCCATGGTATTGACTTCTGCGATATTGTTTCCTTTGTTAGAAAATGTAGGATTTAGAAGTGATTATGAACTTGTATTAGGGGTAATGGCAATCGGGAGTGGTGCGATGGTTGTTTCCCATGCCAACGATGCCTGGTTTTGGGTTGTTTCACGTTTTTCAGGCATTAGTCCTAGAGATGCCTATCGAAGTCACACATTACTAAGTGGATTACAAGGAATATGTAGTTTTCTGATTACTTGTTTGCTCTATCTTTTAAAATAAAGAAAGATTGCCTATTAGGCAATCTTTCCATGTATTGAACCACAAAAAATGATTAGAATCTAAAGTGCGAGAACGCCTTGTTCGCTTCTGCCATTCTGTGAGTATCGTCTTTCTTCTTAACGGCAGCACCTTCGCCTTTAGCAGCTGCGATAATTTCGCCTGCCAAACGCTCAGTCATGGTTTTTTCTCCACGTTTACGAGCATAACCGATTAACCACTTCATACCTACCGATTGTTTACGGTCAGCACGTACTTCCATTGGTACTTGGAAAGTAGCTCCACCCACACGACGGCTTTTAACCTCTACGCTAGGCATAACGTTAGCTAGTGCTTTTTTCCAAAGCTCAAGACCATTTTCTTTGGTACGAGCTTCTACTAATTCT
>CAYUFZ010000002.1:61092-64110 GCA_964444025.1 uncultured Emticicia sp. | reverse complement strand
TATGGAGCAGTTCTTTCCAAAAGACAAAATTGTAATCACGGGAAATCCTGTTAGAAATGATATTTTAGAGACACTATCAAAAAAGGAAGCGGCTTTTCGTCATTTTGGCCTCAATCCTGATTATAAAACCCTCTTGATTATCGGAGGAAGCCAAGGAGCCAGAACCATCAACGAATCTATTTTGGTAGGCTTAAATGAGCTGATAAAGAATGATATTCAGATTATTTGGCAAACAGGGAAGTTGTTTATCGAAAAAGCAAAAGCAGGTGTAGAAGCGATTCAATCGACTCGAGTATATGTTGCTGACTTTATATATGAAATGGATTTGGCGTATGCTGCTGCCGATTTGGTAGTATCTAGGGCAGGGGCTCTTTCGGTTTCTGAGTTATGCCTCACTGCCAAACCTTCTATTTTAGTCCCATTGCCTACTGCTGCTGAGGACCACCAAACACAAAATGCACAAACATTAGTCAATCATGCTGCTGCTTGGCTGGTAAAAGATACAGAAGCGAGAGAAAAACTAATCGAGAAAGTTTTGGCTTTGGCAGAGGATTCAACCGAAATGTTGAAATTAAGCACCAATATACAAAAACTTTCCAAACCTCACGCAAGCCATGAAATTGCCCAAGAGGTACTAAACATTATCGGACGATAGTTATGAAAATATTTTATTCAGCAAATACAGTGGATTATTCCACTTATACTTTCAACTATGCCATTTATTGCTTGAAAGAAAACCAGTCTGAAATATCCCAAATTTATGACAAGGGTTTTTTGCCTTATACAGGAAGCATTGATGTCAATTCGGATATTTTCTACTTAGCCCGAAGCTTACGAGTAGAATTGAAAGATTTTGAAGATACCTCCGAAAATAGACGTGTCAATCGATTGGTCGAACCCCTAAATATTCAGCTAGAGGTTATTGCAAAGGCTGACTTTGATACAAATGACCCAGAATTCAATCATTTGTGTCAATCTTATATCAGTCAACGTATTGGAGATGACAATATGACCAAGGAACGTTGGGAATATATTCTTTCTCGTGAAATAGGAACGCATATTTTTCGTTTTACGACGGAAGGAAAGTTATTAGGCTTTGTATATGCTGTTCTCGAAAATAAAATACTGCATTATTGGTTTGCTTTTTTCAACACCGATTATATGAAAACACATTCGCTGGGCAAGTGGATGATGTGGAGAACCATCAAGTGGGGGCAAGAAAATAACTTGGATTTTGTGTATTTGGGAACGGCATATAAAGCTGGAGCTTTGTACAAAATCAGAGACCATAAGGGGCTTTCTTTTTTTGATGGCTCGGGATGGAGCAAAGACATTGAGAAGTTAAAAATACTTTGTAAACAAGACTTGGAGCCAAGAGAAAGTGATGAATTCAAAGCATTGGAGAATAAAAATGCGTTTTTAAAGCTTCTCTAAATTCAAACCATTTAATTTATCAAAAAAATGAACTGGAAAGCAACATTAAAAATCGTTTTGGGGCTTATCGTGCTTCCTTTACTTTTTTTTTCCGTTTATCGGCTTAGTGATTACTTTTTATCGAGTAGGTGTAAGAAAATAGAAATAAATATAAAAAATGCAGAAACTGAATTTTTTATCAACGAAAAAGATGTCGAATCTCAGCTTACCAAACAAGGCTCTGAACCTTTGATAGGCAAGCACTTTGATAAAATTAATTTAAGACAATTGGAAGAAAGATTACTCCAAAATAAACAAATAAAATCTTGTCAAGTTTATAGAGGAGTGGAAGGAATATTAAATGTTGACATAGAACAATACATACCGATTGCCCGAATTATAGAAAAAGATTGTTATTTATCGGAAGATGGAACTTTTTTTCCTTTGTCGGATAGATATTCAGCTAGAATTTTATTACTTTCGGGTGAATTTTTCAAGGGAATGAGAAGTTTAAGGTCGAAAAAGTACGAAAAAATTCTTAGTTTTATTAATCAAATTAATAAAGATTCTTTTCTGAAAGCCCAATTTTCCCAGCTTGAAATCAATTCGGAAAGTAACATAACGATTGTTCCTTTATTCGGAAAACATTTAATTGAATTTGGAGATGCTTCGAATATAAAGAATAGACTGAATCGTTTGAAAATTTTTTACAAACAAATTTTGCCGGTTAAAGGTTGGAATGAGTTTACGAATGTTAGTGTTAAATATAATGGTCAAATAGTCTGTAGGTAGGTTTGATAGGTCTTTATTGATCTAAAAGTAATAATTTTTTCACAAATGAATAAAGGTGTAATTGTAGGAATTGACATAGGAAGCACAAAGATGTGTGCGGTAGCGGGTATTGCCGACGATAATGAGGGTGTAACGATTCTCGCTATGGAGGAAGAGCCTACTAAAAGCGGGCGTGTTTCTAAAGGAAGTGTTGTTAATTTAGACTTAACAGCCATCGATATTGATGGTATTCTTAATAAATTAGCCGATAGTGCCAATATAAATATTGAAAATGTTATTGTAAATATTTCAGGTGAAAATTTGGAAGGTAAATCCCAACAGACATTCTTAACAAGAAATGACAACAGAACGACTATATCTGAAAACGAAATTAATCAATTAGCTAAGGATATTAGAAAATCTTACATTCCTACTTTTGGGAATCAGATTATTCATACCTTTCCACAAGAGTTCGAAGTAGATGGAGATATAGTAGCAGAAAACCCAACTGGTCGTTTCGGGATAAAATTAGGAGGAAGTTTTTTCTTGATTTCTACGCCTGAAAGTCCATATACAGCTTTACAAAAAACCATCACAAAGGTTGGTGCTAAAGTGCAAGAACCGAAGCATAAAGGGCAATTGAAAATTGTTAAAACTCTTTTCTCGCCTATTGCTGATAGCTTGGCGGTATTGAGTGAAAACGACAAAAAAACAGGGGTTGCTGTGGTAAATATTGGAGGAGAAACCACTGAAGTAGCCATTTTTCAAGAGTATGGTTTGCGTCATATCTCGGTCATTCCATTTGCTGGAAAAAGTATTAGCAATGATTTGGTG
>CAYUFZ010000002.1:48763-61082 GCA_964444025.1 uncultured Emticicia sp. | reverse complement strand
AATTATTGAATGAGCAATTTCGCAATTAAGATGACGATTGGGTGCAGATTTTGTAGTTGAAACTCCTGTTCAAGAACTCAAACTTGAAAGCATTTCAGATATTGCCTGAAGATGCCGAAAAGTTAAAAATAATTATGGGTGCCGTCCCTCCTGATGAATTATCGGATACGGATATTATAAAAATAAATGGTGTAGAGGGCTTACCCGACAAAGAGGTAGTTGCCAAAGATGTAAGTATCATCATTGAAGAAAGATTGAAAGAAATTGCAGCAATGGTAATGTCTGAAATTATGCGTTCGGGATATAATGGACAGCTCATCTCGGGTATTGTTCTCACGGGTGGCTCATCCAATATTATCATGATTCGGCAAGTATTCTACGAAGTGTCTAACCACATGAATATCAGGGTCGGAAAAACCCTTCGTAATATCAAAAAAACACAAGTAGAGTCGATTAGAAACCCCAAGTATAGTACGGTCGTTGGCTTGCTAATTTCAGGATTTTCTAAATTAGACGAGCGAGTTTCCGATGAAGTAATTTTTGGGGAATCTCATAAAGTTATCCCTGTAAGCACTACTCCAAACACGAATGGTAATACCAATCCAGGGCAGAAACCCTCTAAAATATGGGATTGGTTGAGACAGCTCAAATCTGACCAAGATTTAGGAGATGATACCGGGTATGTTCAAACTTAATTTTATTTATATTTATTTTTTTTTCGATTTATTTTTATAATTTTGAATTGGTAATTATTGCCCGTATTTTATGGGTACGTTGGTTTCCAATATATTGATATTAGCTAGAAAATTAATACAAATACCTTCATTAATATGTATTTTTTACGTGTTGATATACTTTCCTTATAATAGAAAAAATATAAACTTATGAACTTAGAGCCTGATTATGAATTAGTTCCTAAAAATAAATTCAGGAACATCATCAAAGTTATCGGAGTGGGCGGTGCTGGGTGTAACGCCGTCAAACACATGCACTCCTTGGGTGTAAATGACATTGGCTTGGTCATCTGTAATACAGATCAACAAGCTCTCGAATCTTCTTCTCCTGAATTAAAGAGGCTGCAGATTGGGGTTGAGCTAACGAAAGGATTGGGTGCAGGTACAGAACCAATCATGGGGAAAAAAGCTGCGGAAGAAAATGAAGCTTCTATCCGTGAAATCCTTAAAGAGCCTACCGAAATGGTTTTTATCACTGCAGGAATGGGTGGTGGTACAGGTACAGGGGCAGCTCCAGTGATAGCAAAAATTGCCCGGGAAATGAATCTATTGACGATTGCTGTCGTAACTGACCCTTTCCCGTTTGAAGGAAGGGACAAGATTGAACAAGCCAGAGAGGGTATTGAGGAATTAAAAAAGCATTGCGATACTGTTTTGATTATCAAAAACCAACGATTGGAAGAACAGTATGGAGATATGGATATTGAGGAGGCTTATGCCAAAGCTGATGATGTGCTGGCAAATGGTGTCAAAAGTATCGCTGAATTTATTACTAGAACGGGGGTTATTAACCTAGATTTTGCCGACGTGAAAAAAGTTTTAGGGGGTGCTGGACAAGCCGTGATGGGAACTGCCGAAGCAGAAGGTCCGTCTAGGGTTCAAGAGGCTATCAAACTAGCTCTTTCGTCTCCATTATTGGAAAGCAATGATATTAGCGGTGCTCAAAGAATATTGGTAAGTATTGCTTATGGGCCTAATAATAAAATTAAGCTATCTGACCAAACACTTGTCACAACCTATATCAACGATAAAATCCAAATTAAGGCTAAATTGTTTAAGCATGGATTTGCCGTAGATGAAAATTTGGGAGAAAAAGTACGTGTAACGATTGTTGCAGCGGGTTTCGATTTGGTTGAAACGGAAGTCGCTCCTGTGGTTCAGCCTATGAATACGGTAATACCAAAGGAAACAATTACTATGACAACAACAGTACCCCAAGAATCTGCTCCGATGAAAGATAATAATACTTCTATTTCTTCTATGCCTATTCGAACAACAGTAAATAAAGAAGAGCAAATCAGAAATATGATTAATAAATTCATGCGTGAGGGTTATAAAAATCCGATGTTAAATACGACTCCGTCGTACCAAAGAAATGGAGTGGTACTTAAAGATGTTCGTTTAATTAAGAAAAATGGAAAATTTTGCGAACATGACTTAGATCAACTCATGAATTTTATTCAGCATCAATATTAAAAATAAAAAAGGCTTTCCTCCGAAAGCCTTTTTTATTTTTAATATACGGGAAACAATATGAAAAAAAATGAGTTTTAAATAATTATTGATTATTCTCGCTCATTATTTTTTATCATTGAAGCATCAACATGAAACCAAAGTTAATTCTATTCTTTTTTTTGCTGAAAGGAACAATATTTGCCCAATCAACGGGTTCGATTCAAGGAAATATTAAAGACAGAAAAACACAAGAGCCATTGGTTGGCGTAAGTATCCAACTTGAAAACAGCACCAAAGCCATTTTAAGCGATGCCGACGGTAATTATAAAATCAGCGGAATTCCGACCGGTAGCTATAATATTAGAGCTTCTTATATAGGCTATCAGACTATTTACAAATACAATGTTGTGGTCTCTTCTGGCAATAGTAATATCCTAAATTTTGTAATGGAAGAGGAAAGTAAGCTTCTGAACGAAGTAAAGGTAGTGGTCAATCGCTCCATTTCTGTTGCCAACTCCGAAAGTCCGAATTCTATTCAAAGACTTTCGACAGAAGAAATTAAAAATAACCCAGGCGGGAATTTTGATATTTCTCAAGTAATACAAGTCCTTCCTGGTGTAGGCGGGACAAGTGGAGGCGGAGCCTTTCGTAATGACATCATCATTCGTGGTGGAGCTCCCAATGAAAATGTTTATTATCTTGATGGCATAGAAGTGCCTGTAATCAATCACTTTTCTACTCAAGGAAGTGCAGGAGGCCCAACTGGTATTCTTAACGTTTCTTTTATTGAAGAAGCAACCCTCAATTCCAGCAGTTTCCATGCAAAATATGACAACGCACTTTCATCTGTATTACAATTCAAGCAAAGAGATGGTAATAAAGAGCATTTTCAGGGAAATTTCAGGCTAAGTTCAAGCGAGGCAGCAGCTACCTTTGAAGGGCCTATTTCTCCCAAAACAACCTATATGGCATCTGCCAGACGCTCTTATCTTCAATATTTGTTTCAATTAATAGATTTGCCTATTCGTCCAAATTATTGGGATTTTCAGTACAAAATTACGCATCAAATCAATAAAAAGACTAGCCTGACAGCCATTGGGTTGGGAGCAATCGACAAATTTTATTTTGGCGTACCAAAAGAATCTTCCCCAAGTAAAGAATACATCTTAAGGGCATTTCCATATATTAATCAGTGGAATTACACCGTCGGATTTTCGCTTAAACATTTATTGGAAAATGGCTACATGAATATTTCATTGAGCCGAAATATGTTTGATAATTCATTGGATAAATACGAAGATGGAAATCAAGAATCGAAAGGTCTGATTACTCTTGACACCAAATCACAAGAAATTGAAAACAAACTGAGATTAGATGTCAATAAATTTAAAAATCAGTGGGAGTACTCTTATGGTTTTAGCACACAATTTGTAAAATATAATTCAAATACATTCAATAAACTCCGAAAAGAGTTGAGAGATGTAGAAGGCAATATTATTCAACCCGAACTTACCTTTAAATTCAACACAGCTATCGATTTTTTTAAGTTCGGAGCTTTTGCCCAAGTATCCCGCAAACTCATAGACGAAAAACTAAACATTTCTGGAGGAATTCGTTCGGATATGAATAGTTTTACCAATCAAGGAATGAACCCCCTCCGAACACTCAGTCCGAGAGCAGCTTTCAGTTATACTTTTCATCCAAAATGGCGTATCAATACCTCTGTTGGAACCTATTACAAACTTCCAATTTATACAGTATTGGGTTTCCGTGATAACTCTGAGAATTTAGTCAATAAAGATAATAAATATTTAAAAACCACCCATTATGTAACAGGTTTAGAATTTATCCCAAGGGCCTCGTCACGGTTCACTTTAGAGGGTTTTTATAAAAGATATTCCAATTATGCTGTCTCAGCCAAAGATGGCATATCTTTAGCCAATCAAGGCGGGGAATATGGAGCTATCGGCAACGAAAAAATTGAAAGCACTGGTAAAGGGCAAGCATACGGAATAGAGTTTTTTGCCCAACAAAAGCTATCTAATAACTTTTTTGCTGTTTTTTCCTATACCTTATTTTGGAGTCAGTTTTCAGGAAAAAATGGTACACTCATTTCTTCTGCATGGGATAGCAGACATTTGTTGGCATTACAAGTAGGCAAAAAATTCAAAAAAGGATGGGAATTAGGCGGTAAATTTCGGTTTTATGGCGGAGCCCCTTATACTCCTTTTGATTTAGAAGCTTCCAGACGCAATTATGCCTCTTTGGGCATAGGAATTTTAGATTTTTCTCGCCTAAATACGCTGCGATTGAAAAATTTTAGCCAATTTGATTTTAGAATAGATAAAAAAATTAACCTAAAAAATCAAAGTTTTGATATCTATTTTGACATTCAGAATGCCTTATTAGCCAAAAACCCTTCTTTCCCTACCTATACGTTTGAACGTACAATTGATAACTCTGGCTTCAAAACCACAGATGGAAAAGCCCTAAATACAAATGGCACAAATGCCATACCTTTGATATTAAACGACGCAACGGCAAATGTAACACCAGGCTTGGGCCTAATTTGGGAATTTTAGCACATCCGAAGAACCCTGAATCTATTTTTTCAGGGTTTTTCTTGAATTTTGCCTCATTTCTTCGATATTTTTGATAGCTTCATCGTATATTTTAATCATTTTTTCAGGTTTAGTGACATAATAATTATAGCTTGCCCGATACCTGATTGTGTCTGTCTTGTACTTTTTTAGTACTTGTTCTTCCAACACCTTATAAACTACCATAGACGAATCGTTATCTTGAAAAGACAATCTGCTAACTTTGGACTCCGTAAAATGAATTTCTGCCAAAATTCTCGACATCGTCTCCTCGTCAATTGCCCCTGACGGTCTATTCTGCCCATTCTCACAAGAACCCAACAATAAAATAGAAGCAAAAATCAATAATATTTTTTTTGTCAATATTTTCATTTTATATTCGTTTTTGAAATCAAATACAAATTACGTCAAAAATATGCAAAAGGAGAATTTTCAAAGCATATTGAGCTGAAGTAATTTATTTTTGCTCATTTTACACCGAATCCTCAATAGAATGGTAAGAGATATCATAGCAAAGCTTAATAAATACGAAATTAAAATCCGAAAAGCTGTCAATGGGCAAATGCAGGGAAATTTTCGCTCGGTATTCAAAGGGTCGGGGTTGGAGTTTAGTGATTTGCGTACTTATCAATATGGTGATGATGTCCGAACAATCGATTGGATTACGACAGCCAAAGGGCATGGAGCTTATGTAAAAATTTTTAAGGAAGAAAAAGAACAGACGGTCTTTTTTATGCTTGATATCAGTGGTTCACAAGAGGTAGGTAATAGTGGACGATTAAAGGTAGATACCGCTAAAGAAATTTGTGGTGTATTGGCATTGTCTGCCATCAAAGAAGCAGGACAAGTAGGGCTTTATTGTTTTTCTGACCAAAAAGAGCTTTATTTCAAACCCGCCAACGGCATGAAACATGGATATGAACTAATTCTCAGCCTTTTCAACCATAAACCTTTTTCATTGGCTACAAATATTCAAGAAGGAATTGCTTTTGCATTGAATATTTTAAAGCGAAAAAGTGTTGTCATTTTGATTTCAGATTTTTTAGACGATAATTACGAGCATAATCTAAAAGCGTTGGCAAGAAAGCATGATTTGGTGGTAATTCATATTTTTGACCAAAGAGAAGTTGAATTACCTAGTTTGGGTATCATTCCGGTATTGGATAAAGAAACCCAAAGAACTGTATGGGTCAATACTTCGTCCCCAACATTTAAGAAAGAAATGAATGATATTTTTAAGCAAAACAAACAATGTTTGGAACAATTATGCAAGCAACACAATGCCAATTATATTTCCATTGATTCTCAAGAAGATTATGTAGAAAAGCTTATTCAGCTATTTAGAATTAGGAAAAAATAATCCTTTAATATAACGTTCAGACTTTGATACACCAAAACACATACCCACTGCTTTGCGGGATACTTTTTTCGATAAGTACTGTATTTTCGGGTTTTGCACAAAAACCTAATGGCAAATTTCTAAATGATAGTATTGAAATCGGAAAACCCATTGATTATGCCTTAAGCTATCACCATAAACCATCGGCAGAAATATTTTTTCCGGATACCACTTATGATTTTAAGCCTTTTGAAATCATACGAAGAAATATCTTTCAAACCAATACCACCAACAACGAAAGTGTTGATAGTGTGGTATATACATTGGTAAGCTTTGATATATCCCAAACACAAAAACTGAATCTCCCGATTTATTTATTGAGTAAAAGAGACTGTACGCTTGTGTTTGGAAAGGAAGATTCGGTGGTATTGAAAGAGATGATTCGGGTGAAAGTAGATTCGCTAAAATTAGTAAGCGATGCCAAGCTTTTTCCTCTCAAAGAACAAATCAATTATCCGAAAATATTTACCATTTTTTTTACTATCCTTGGCGTTTTAGTAACTATTTACGCCCTTTTCGGCAATTATCTCCATCAACAATATGCTTTATTGCTTTTTTCTCGAAAACACAAAGACTTCCAAACTCAATATAAAAAATATGCCAAAGCCGTATTGGACTCTAATAGTATCGGAAAAGCTTTAGTTTTGTGGAAAAACTACTTAGAATGGCTCGAAAAAAAACCTTATTCATCTTATACAAGCAAAGAAATCATCGAACAAATTCCTAGTGAAAGCCTTGAAGAAGCACTGAAGGAAATTGATACAGCCATTTATGGTGGTATTTTATCTACGCAAATGCCTTTTTCCATGAGTATTTTGCTTGACAAAGCCAACGAAATATATAAAAACAAAAGAATAGAATTAAAAAATACACAAAAACGATGATAGAAAATATCGAAATTAAGCTGATTGATTGTCCTTTACAAGAACAAGATTGCCTTGACTTTGCAAAGTCTGATGAGGTAGGAGGCTTGGTACTTTTTGTAGGAACGGTTCGAAATCAAACCAAAGGAAAAAAGGTTATTCGTTTGGAATTTGAAACCTATTCTTCTATGGCAATCAAAGAAATGTATAAAATTGCGATTGATGCAATCGATAAATTTTCTCTTTCCAAAGCAGTTATCCATCACCGTATCGGAAGTCTGAATGTTGGCGAAATCCCTGTATTGATTGCAGCATCTTCGGCACACAGAGGCACGGCTTTCCAAGCTTGTGAGTATATGATTGATACCCTGAAAGAAACTGTGCCTATTTGGAAAAAAGAATTTTTTAAGGATGGAGAAATATGGGTTTCTGCCACCCCTTAATATTCTTTCTTTAGATAAATTTAATTATACCATTAAGAGGGTGGGTGATAAAATGGGTTTGAAAAGCAACTTAGTTGTCATTATGAAATATTATTTATTGCCAAAATCAATGAATGAATAAATTCATAATATTTAGCATAAAACACCCTCTATCAACTCTTTACTTCTGCTTGTTTACGAAAAAATCAGGTATCGTAATAATGGATTAACTGACTATTTTTTGCTTAAAAAACGGGCGTCCTTTCAATGCTTGGATAAGTGTCATCAAAGCCAACACAAAGTAAAAGAATGACATCAAAAAGGTTATTTTCGTATTTTGAAATATATAATAGGATAAAATAGGCAATATTTGCAAAGCGTGCATGCCTATAAAATGAGCAATTCTTGGGTCGCCGAACTGCTTACTCCATCCCAAAATTGGTATTCCGGGGCTTCCGTCTTCTCCTCCAACGGTATGTTTTAATCGAGAACCCATCACAAAACCTTCAAACGAAAATATTACAAAAATAAAAATACCCAAACGTATTGACCACAAATAATAGCCTGGTAAAACCACAAGTGGATGTATAAAAAAAAGAATGCCAACGTAAGCCGTATAAATAGTCGCAGCTGAAGCCGCAATTGCCATTAAAGAATACAACAAAGTATGGATTGGTGTACTTAAATTAAAATGTGAAAGTTGTCCTTTCCCTGCTTGAATAGCAATATAAACAATTTCGAATCCCAAAAGGATGATGATTGACCAATCAAACAAAAAAATATTGAAATTTGGCAAATAATAACAATACCAAGCCATAGTCCAAGCATATAAAAATGTAGAAAATGCAAATTTGAATGGCTTATACCAAGCATTTGTATTATTTACTTGTGTATCTGTTAGCTTTGTGAGCAACAAACAAATAGCGGCAAAAATTAGACAGCATAGTCCAAAATAAAACATCAGTGCATTCCTTGCAATGATTTGATTGATGAAATCAATGAACATATTAATTATTTGTTTTTGAAATCGAAAACTCCTTTCCCCAATTATGTAATGAAATAATACTTGGAAGCAGCTTTTCGCCTTTTTCGGTCAGTGTGTATTCTACTGTTGGCGGTACTGTGGCATAAACCGTTCGGGAAATAATCTCGTTTAGCTCCATATTTTTCAGCTCTTTGACAAGCATTCTCGTGTTGATTCCCGCTACACTTCTTTCTAATTCCTTAAACCTCATTTTCCCTTTGGATAAATTGTAAATAATTGGCATCGCCCATTTTCCACCAATGACATCCAAGACATCTTTTAATGTACAATTTTTTTCAAGTTTTTTAAGATTATTTATTGCCATAATACATTGATTTTAAGCTTAGCTTTACTTTTGGTTACTACTATACAAAAATGTATCTACTTGCAAAAGTAAAGTATTGTATTTAGGTTTACAAGAAAATTTAAAACTAATCAACAAATGATGAACCAAATACAAGTAATTCTTACTATTGATACAGACAATCTACCCAGCAATTTTCAAGAAATACTCAAACATGAGCAAGAGGTAGTTGCTAAATGGAAAGAGTCAGGAATATTAGAACATTTATTTCTAAGACAAGAAAAAAACGGAGCAATTTTAATTTTTAATGAAAGTGATGAAGAAAAAGTAAAAACCTTGATGGAAACCTTACCGTTCTTCCAATTGAAAAAAAATATCGAATATTTTAATCTTATCAAGCAATTTTGAAAATTTATAATTTTTTCCCAAAACAATCAATCATTTACAATGAAAATCTTAGCAATCGGAGGAAGCAATTCCAAACAGTCAATCAATAGAACTTTTGCAACTTACGTTGCTCAATTATTTGAAAATGCCTCTATTTTGACTTATGATATCAGTTCCTTACAAATCCCGCTATATAGCATTGACCAAGAAGGCTCTCATGGAATCCCTTCAGAAGTACATCAGTTTGCCTCACATATAGACCAATCAGATTTGATAGTATTGTCGCTTGCAGAAAACAACGGTTCTTTCAATGTGGGATTTAAGAATCTTTTAGATTGGACCTCAAGAATAAAAGACCGAAAAACTTTCAATGGAAAAGCCATGTTTTTATTGGCTACCTCTCCTGGAGCAAGAGGAGGAGAAACGGTTCTGAGCTTTGCCAATCAAATTTTCCCTTATGCTGGTGCAAACGTCAAAACAAGCTTCTCTTTGCCAAGTTTTTATCAAAATTTTCATCAAGATAAGGGTATTTTGCAAGAAGAACTCCTTTCAAATTTAAAGATAAAAGTGAATGAAGTTAGATTGAGCTTGAATATTAGTTGATAGCCTCAACAAGGCATTTTAACAATCAGAATATTCAAATTTCTGAGAATTATTTTAGCCTAGTAGGAGCTATTGGATAAAAATATCAAAATTGCCTTAAAATCTCTCAATTATTTCTAATTGAGAGATTTTCCACGGGAATTAAACAAAAACTATCCATAAACTTATATTTAAGCCAAATGAAAGTCTTTTTTCCCCCCCGTTTTTGATACTAGCCTTGTTTCCTTAATCACGATATGATGCGAAAATGCCTTACACATGTCATAAATAGTCAAGGCTGCTATGCTAGCACCAGTAAGAGCCTCCATTTCAATTCCTGTTTTTCCGGTTAAAGAAGCAGTACATTCGATGATTACTTCACGATTTTCATTCAGAGAAATATCAATTTGACAGTTTTCTAATCCCAACGGATGACAAAGCGGAATTAATTCTCCCGTTTTTTTGGCAGCCATTACACCTGCAATAATTGCGGTTTGAAAAACTGGTCCTTTTTTGGTATGAATTTCTTCGTTTTGAAGTTTTTCAAGAATTTCATCATCCAGAACGACAATACACCTCGCTTTGGCAGTTCTTTTGGTAGGAACTTTATCCCCAACATCCACCATTGAAGGATTCCCATTTTGATCAATATGAGTAAATTGTTGCATTTTGTTATTAATAAATCCAAACCATGTACAAAACTAACAAAAAACAGCTTATTTTTTCTTTATTTCCAAAACCCCCAACTCACTTATTAAGATTTCTTCATTTTCCAACATTTTTCTGACGACATCTTTCAAAAAATCCTTATTTTTAAAAAACTGATAATCAAGCACTTGATTGATAGGTGCGGGAAGTATCTCCAATATTTTTTGTCGATATTTTGTAAATATTTCGATAGGAGCTTCTGGCTCATTTTTTTTATTATTCAAACAATTATCACAAACCCCACAAGCAAATTTACTATTTTCATCAAAATATTCTTGAAGAAATTGTTGCCTACACCGTCTTTTTTCTTCCACATATTGCCCCATGGCAAGTGCTTTTTCAAAATCCTTTTTTCTTCTTTTTTCCATTTTAGGAATATCTATATTTAGATTTTTTGCATCTTGTCTTGCTGTGAGAAAAGTAAGTTGAGGGGTGTTTTTTTGTTTTTGATATGAAATAACACCTATACTCTGTAAATAATCCAACATTTGTTCAACCTCTTTGCTATCGGCAAAGAAATATTTTCCGATAGCCGATTCGTTAATTGTCACGAAATTACTAAACAAATCTCCGCCATACATTCTTAATAAAATCTTAGTAAACTTATCATAGACAGGAGATTTTACTTGAAAATTATATAACTCACGATGCCCAAGCTCAATCATAATTTTGGATGGAGCATGATATGCTTCACTCAACTGAATCAACCCTTCTTCTTCCAACTTTCGTAATTCATGATGACTATCCACTGCGTGCAAGCCATAAGTTTTGATGAATTGATTCAAATCAAAATCATAACTTTCGAAATTTTCTGCTCCCACCGCCAAATGACAATAATTGGCAAGTGCTTGATACATTCGCTTTAGATTTTCGATGGGCGGGTATTTTTTTTCAATATTCTTGAACAACTCTTCTACATCATTCAAATAATACAAAATGACAGCATAAGCCTTTTGCCCATCCCGACCTGCCCGACCTGCTTCCTGGTAATATGCTTCTAAGTTTTCGGGCAAATCTAAATGTATCACCAATCTGACATCAGGCTTATCAATCCCCATACCGAAAGCATTGGTGGCAACCATCACTCTTTTTTGATTTCTAATCCAGTTTTCTTGTTTTCTAAATCTCTCGTCGGTTGCCAGACCCGCATGATAATAATCAGCAGAAATTCCTCTTTGTTCGAGCCATTCAGCGATGTCTTTGGTTCGCTTTCTGCTTCTAACATAAACAATTGCCGAACCCAAAACTTTTTGAAGAATCTCAATCATCCTTTTTTCTTTATTTTCTTCTAAAAAAGACGAATAAGAAATATTGGGACGAGCAAAGCTTTGCCGAAAAATAGTCACGTTTTTAAGGGCAAGCTTTTCTATAATGTCAAGCTGTGCCTCATGGGTTGCCGTGGCTGTCAGTGCTATCGTAGAGACATTCGGGATAAGTTTTTTGAACTCAGGGATTTTGAGGTAAGGAGGACGAAAATCATATCCCCATTGAGACACACAGTGAGCCTCATCAATGACCAACAAAGCAACTTTCATTAGTTTCGTTCGTACCTTCATTAATTCTGTTTGCAGACGTTCGGGAGACACATACAAAAACTTTCCACTTCCATGTACAAATTCATCAAGGGTTTGGTCGATTTCGCTTTTGTGCATTCCCGAAAAAATAGCCGCTGCATGAATACCTCTTTTTTTCAGCTGTTCTACTTGGTCTTTCATCAAAGCCACGAGAGGCGTAATCACAATGCAAACACCTTCCATCATCATCGCAGGAACTTGAAAACAAATCGATTTTCCTCCTCCCGTCGGCATCAGAACAAGCGTATCTTTTTTCTGAACCACAGA
>CAYUFZ010000002.1:29505-48753 GCA_964444025.1 uncultured Emticicia sp. | reverse complement strand
CATCACAATGTCTTCTTGTTGTGGTCTGAAAACATCATAATTCCAATATTTTTTTAATATTTCGATAGGTTTTTGCATCTTTTTATTTGTTTTTTTCGTCTCTACAACCTGAAAGCCTCGATTAAATAATAAATTAAAAAAAATGCTTTTTATCAAGTAAATTTTTAATTTATCCAACAAAATTAATAGTTTTTTCGTTAGTTTTGAAAGCATTTTATAATGCTAATTTAGGTATAAAGATATATTTCCCAACATTTAATGATATCGATTTTTGAATCAACAATTTACACTATGAAAAAAATTTACTTTACGGGTCTTTTATTCATACTCGCCACTGTGGTCGGATTTTCTCAAAAAATTCGATTTCAACAAAAATCAATAGAGCATCAGGTGGGCAATATTGAATTTATGAAAGGGAAGATGGTCGTTTGTCCAGGTATTTTTGAAGAAGCAAATACTTTTGTACCTTTCGATAAAGAAGTAGAAGCTGCTTTGAAAAATTATAAAGCTCGTACGACAGCACCGAAATCAACATTTATTGTGACTTATGTGGGCTTTTCTCCTGCTGCACAGAAATCATTTCAAGCGGCAGTGGACATTTGGGCAAATCTTGTTTCATCTCCGGTTCCTATACGTATTACAGCAACTTGGCGTTCCATCGATAGTGGTTCGACTGGTGGTACGATTTTAGGGCAAGCAAGTCCTGCTGATTTCACAAGAAATTTTCCAGGCCAGCAAAAATCCAATACATGGTATCCTATCGCTTTAGCAGAGAAAATTGCAGGTCAGGAACTCAACTCTATCAACGAACCTGATATTGTGGCAGACTTCAATAGCTCTGCTCCTTGGTATCTTGGATTAGCATCTCCAGGAGCCAACGAGTTTGATTTTACTTCTGTCGTTTTACATGAACTTTGCCATGGATTAGGTTTTACATCTTCATTAAGGGTTGCAGATAATAAAGCAACTTGGGGATACGGCACAGGTTCGCCATTTATATATGACCATTATTTAGAAAACAATCTTTCACAAAGACTGATTGATACAACGAGTTTTAAAAATAGTTCGGTTGTACTTAAAGACCAAGTTACTAGCGATAATATTTTCTACAATAGCAATACTGCTATTCAGAAAACAGGCGAAAAGCCTCGAATTTATGCTCCTATTACGTACGAAGGAGGCTCAAGTATTTCTCACTTAAACGATGCAACCTATCCGTCGGGCAACCTCAACTCTCTAATGACTGCTGGAGCAAGTTTACGTGAGGTGATTCGAGACCCAGGACCACTTGTGAAGGGTATTTTTGCAGATATGGGATGGCAGGGAACATCCTTGGTGCATACCAAAGTGAAAAATATAGAAAATTCAGCAAATACAGTCACTATTACTGCAAAAGTATTGAGCGATACCACGATTGTTGATGGAAGTGTTTTGGTCTATTTTACCGAAAATGACACCATTAGTAAGGCAAAACCCCTAATAATGAATAGAATTGGTAGTACCAATGAGTATTCTGTAGATATTCCTATCACAAAATCTCAATCCATTATTCGATATTATCTAACAGCAAGCGATAGCAAAAAAAATAAAGTTTTTGCTCCAGCAGAAGCACCAATCAAAGGATATTATGGCTTTAGTGTTGGATATTCCGACGTATATGAACCTTATATTTCGACTAGTCCATTGTCTGTGATTCCGAGCAATGTCTCGCCTGATATTTTTGCCAATATCGAAGATAGCTACGAACACGGCATAGATACTGCTTATGTCGAATATAAAATCAATGGTGGAGGGCTAAAGACTGCTCCCATGAAGAGATATGATAGTCAAACAGACGATAAATCCTATTCTCAGGGAAAGAACGATAAATTTGCTTTTCTTGTAAAATCACCATTTGGAACACTCAAACAAAACGACCGTGTATTGTATAGGATAGTAGCTATTGACCAATCAAAAAATAAAAATAAGAAAGTACTTCCTTCATTCTTAGATACTCCAGGCACAGACGTTACGCCATCTCCCGACTTTTTTGAGTTTTTGGTAAGCGATGTTAAAACAAACGCTGTTTCGGTATATACCAATAATTTTGATAGTAATTCAGATGATTTTGCCACGATTAATGGTTGGAGTATTGCTCAACCGAATGGTTTTAGCTCAGGGGGCTTACATTCGCCACACCCTTACAAAAATGGAGGCGATGAAAATTACGAAACAAATAGCATTGCTTTATTACGTACACCTATCCTTTTGAAAGACAATAAAGACTCTGCTGTCATTACCTTTGATGAGGTTGTATTGGTTGAGCCAGGCGAAACAGGTGCTGTATTTGGAGATTATGACTTCTATGATTACGTAGTCGTGGAAGGCTCTTACGATGGGGGACAATCTTGGATTCCTTTTGAAGACGGGTACGATGCGAATGCCAATAGTGCTTGGGTTAAAGCTTTTAATGGAAGCGGAATTAATGGAACTTTTGTTGGGGCGGATGGAAAATCCTATCAAACTTTTGATTCAAAAGCGACAGGAAATGCCAATTTATTTAGAAAACGAAGCATCAAAATGCTTGCAAGTGGCGATTTCGAAGCGGGCGATAAAATCTTAATACGTTTTAGGTTATTATCCGACCAACTCACATACGGCTGGGGCTGGGCAATCGATAACCTAAATATTCAAGTTCCTCCTCCGCCACCTATTTTGTCCAACGAATCATCTTTAGAAAAAGTGGTGAGCATTTACCCCAATCCTAGTCAGGATAATCTGAAAATTTCGCTAAAACTTAGTAAACCTGGAAGAGTAAAAATGGATATTTTTGATTCAAAAGGTACGAAATTATTCAGTAGAGACATAAATTCTGAGTCAAGCAATTTTTTACATCAATTGGATTTAAGTGGATTTGAGAATGGCTCTTATTTGGTTAAATTAAATACCGAAAATAGCTTTATCATCAAACGTTTCATTATCAATCGATAATTTTTCTAATTAAGCCTAATAGCCGTAAGTTACCAAAGTATCATTTACGGCTATTTTTGTATATTTGCACCAAATACTCTAACAATGAAAAAACACTTCATTATTTTTTTATTAGCAATTATTGGATTTTCATGCACTACCTTGCAGATTTCAAAGAAATCCATCTATGATAAAATGCTTGATACAACTCAAGTATTAAGCCACAGTACAAGTGGGTTTATGCTGTATAATCTTGCTAAAAACAAATCCATTTATGAAAAAAATACTCATAAGTATTTTGTACCAGCATCAAATACCAAGTTATTCACGCTGTATGCAAGTCTCCAATTATTGAAAGACTCAATATCTACCTTAAGATATGTGGAAGAAGGCGACTCTGTTATATTTTGGGGAGCAGGCGACCCAACTTTACTTCACCCTGATTTTAATAATTCCGTTGCAATCAATTTCATAAAATCATTTGTAGGTAAGAAAAAAATATATTTTTCCGATGGAAATTTCACAGGAGAAAGTATGGGAAAAGGCTGGGCTTGGGATGATTACAACGACTATTATGCCGCAGAAAAATCTCCGTTGCCTATGTACGGAAATATTGTTCGGGTACGTGTGGACAGCAGTCGATTAACCATTCAACCTGCTATTTTTTCCAATAGTTTCTATAAAAAAGAGGTTGGAAGCATCATTCAGCGAACCTATACCGACAATCTTTTCTTGTTACCAAAGGGAATACTTAATCAAGCATCCTACAAACAAGACATTCCATATAAAACCTCTGCTTCCCTTAGTCAACAATTATTAATGGATACACTCAAGCAATACATTGGATTAAGTAAGCGACCTATTGTCAAAGATGCCAAAACGATTTATAGCATTCCACGTAACCAATTATTGGCTAATATGATGCAAGAAAGCGACAATATGATGGCAGAACATTTGTTGATGATGTGTGGATTGAGCGTTGCTGATACTTTGGACACCGAGTTTGCAATAAATTATATTCAAGAGAAACTATTGACTGATTTACCCGATAAAAATAAATGGGTAGATGGCTCTGGCTTATCGAGATATAATTTATTTACACCTCAATCAATTGTAAAGCTTCTTGAGAAAATGCACCATTCCTTACCAGAAGAAACCCTTTTTTCTTTACTTGCCATTGGTGGGCAAGTGGGAACATTGAAAAATAGTTTCAACAACGAAGAAAATCCTTATATTTTTGCCAAAACAGGCTCTATGAGTGGCGTATATAATCTTAGTGGTTACTTAAAAACCAAAAAAGGTAATACTATTTTGTTTAGTTTTATGAACAATAATTTTAATGATTCAGTATCCAGCCAACGCAAAGCGGTAGAAAAGATACTGAAACAAGTAAGAGAGAGGGAGTAGGCTTATGCCAACTCCTCCTTTAAGAAAAATCCAGTATAGCTCCCTTTCACACCAGCGACATATTCTGGTGTTCCTTCTGCTACAATCCTTCCTCCTTTGTTGCCTCCTTCAGGACCAACATCTATAATATAATCCGATACTTTTATAACATCTAAATTGTGTTCTATTATCAAGACAGTATTCCCTTTATCCGCTAATTTTTGAAGAACTTCCAATAATTTCTTAATATCTTGAAAATGCAAACCAGTTGTTGGTTCATCTAAAATATAAATCGTTTTTCCAGTATCTTTTTTTGATAATTCTTCCGACAACTTCACTCGTTGAGCTTCCCCTCCAGACAAGGTAGTTGCATGTTGTCCAAGAGTAATATACCCCAAGCCAACCTCATTTAGTATTTGAACTTTCCGTTGAATCTTAGGAATACTCTCAAAAAACTCAACCGCTTGCTCGACTGTCATGTCTAATACATCAGATATCGATTTTCCTTTGTATCTTACTTCCAAGGTTTCTCTATTAAATCTTTTTCCCTTACAGCTTTCGCACGCCACATATACATCTGGCAAGAACTCCATCTCCACTTTTTTCATCCCCGCACCTTCACAAGCCTCACATCTACCGCCTTTTACATTGAACGAAAAACGCCCAGGTTTGTATCCCCTGATTTTTGCTTCGGGTAATTCGGCAAAAAGGGAGCGAATTTCCGAAAACATTCCTGTATATGTAGCCGGATTACTCCTTGGTGTACGACCAATAGGGCTTTGATCGACTTCAATCACTTTATCAAGATGCTCCAACCCTTCTACATTTTTATACGCCAAAGACTCTTTTTTTGAATGATATATATGTTTATTGAGTATTGGGAATAAAGTATCGTGAATTAGTGAGGATTTACCACTGCCGCTGACCCCAGTGACACAAACCATTTTCCCAAGCGGAATAGTCAAATCTACATTCTTTAAATTATGTCCAGTTGCCCCTTCTATTTTTAGAAACTTCCCATTCCCTTTTCTTCTCTCTTGTGGGATTTCGATTTTTACCCTTCCACTCAAGTAATCTGATGTACTACTTTGGATTTTTAGAAAATCTTGTGGCTTCCCTTGAGCAATAATACTTCCTCCATGCCTCCCTGCTCCCGGACCAATATCCAAGATATAATCAGACTCAAGCATCATGTCTTTGTCATGTTCAACAACCAAAACCGTATTCCCTAAATCTCGCAAATCTTTCAATGCTTGAATCAATTTTACATTATCTCGTTGGTGTAAGCCAATACTCGGCTCATCCATGATATACAAAACCCCAACCAACTGAGTACCAATCTGAGTTGCCAATCTGATTCGTTGAGCTTCTCCTCCCGAAAGGGTTTTCAAAGGACGATTCAAGGTAAGATAATCGAGCCCAATACCCATCAAAAAGCCAATTCTTTTTCTAATTTCTTTAAGTATTTCTTTAGAAATCAGGTTTTGTCTCTCCGACATCCTTGTTTCTAAATTATTAAACCACTCCTCCAATTCACGAATATCCATTTCCGCCAATTGGGCAATGTTATGATTATCAATCAAAAAATGCAAAGAATCTTTTTTTAGTCTTGCCCCTTGACAATCCGGGCAAGTTTTAATAATCATAAAGTCTTTTACCCAATCTTGTACCTTTTCGTTCTCCGAATCTTGTTGTCTTTTCAAAAACGTAATCACGCCTTCAAAGCTAGTATTCCATTCTGTCCCTAGGTATTTTTTTGACGGAACAGGCAAAGGCGTTTCACTTCCATATAAAATCGTTTTCAAAGCCTCTTCGGGTATCTTTTCTACTGGTGTAGAAATATTAGATTTATAGGCTTTTAGAATGACATCTATTTGCTTGAAAATCCATAAATCTCTAAATTCTCCCAAAGGAGCAATCGCACCACGGCTAATACTCAATGATTTATCAGGAATAATCGACTCCTCGGTTATTTCTTCAATTTGCCCCAATCCATTACAAGTCGGACAAGCCCCATAAGGAGAATTAAACGAAAAACTATTAGGTGATGGGTCCTCGTAAGAAATACCCGCTTCTGGGTCGGTTAAATTTTGCGAATAATATTGTACACTATTTTTGGCATCCTGAAGCATCATCGACCCCTTCCCTTGCTTGAGAGCCGTACCAACCGATTGACTAAGCCTAAATCTATCCTCTTTCTGTGGAATTATTCTATCGATTACAATTTCGATATCATGTATTTTATACCTATCTAATTGCATTTTGGGATTAATTTCGAGGATTTCGCCATCTATCCTCACTTTGGTATAGCCCATTTTAGCAATCTGGACGAAAAGCTCTCGATAGTGCCCTTTTCTGCCTTTTACAATAGGAGCTAGCAACACTACCTTTTGACCTTCATGTTGTTGTAATATTTGTTCAATAATTTGGTCTTGCGTTTGTTTGACCATCCTACGACCAGTAACATAGCTATAAGCATCTGCCACTCTTGCATAAAATAGCCTTAAAAAATCATATATTTCAGTAGTTGTTCCGACAGTTGAGCGTGGATTTTTGGAAGTCGTTTTTTGTTCAATTGAAATGACAGGCGATAAGCCATTGATTTTATCTACATCTGGTCTTTCCATGTTTCCGATAAAACTCCTTGCGTATGCAGAGAAACTTTCCATGTATCTCCGTTGCCCCTCTGCATAGATTGTATCAAAAGCTAAAGAAGACTTTCCACTTCCGGAAATACCCGTAATTACTACCAATTGATTTCTCGGAATCTCGACATCAATATTTTTTAGATTATGCTCTCTGGCACCAAATACTTCAATAGAATCATAACCCGTTAGTTCGATGTCATTTAATTTTTTTTCGCTCACAATATTTCTTTTTTTATACAAAGATAACGAAAAAAGGATAGCTGAGGTTCAGAAAATTTAGAGAGCTAATAAAAACGGAGAGGACATTCTTGATGCCTCTCCGCTCAAAATTGCATTATTTCGCTTAGTTGTAACGCTTTTCTATCTCTTCTAAAGTAAGTCCTTTTGTCTCAAACACGACATATTTTGCAAATAAAAGCCCTAGCAATACGACAGTCATATAAATCCCGAATATTCCACCGTTTGTTCCTAGGTTTGTGGCTGCCAAAACAGGAAAAGAATAAGCTACACAAGCATCAAAAATCCAGTGATTGAAACTTCCCATACTAGAAGCAAATCCTCTGATTTTTAGAGGATAAATTTCCGAAATCAATATCCAACCCAAAGGACCAAGGCTTATGGCAAAAAAGATAATATACAAATATACCCCACCAATCAACATGATTTTCTGAATTTCAGCACCCAAACTGTCTTTCATATAAAAGGCAAGCCCTACGGTAGCTAAACAAACAGCTGTTCCAATCAATCCTGTATAGAGAATTTGTTTTCTCCCAAACTTATCCAAAATCATAATCGCCAAGATAGTGGCACAAGAATTAATCACGCCAACACCGACTGTTGCTAATACGGCATCGCTTCCATCTGGGAATATCTTCTTAAAAATATCCGTCGAAAAATAAATGATGGCATTGATACCCGAAAATTGTTGAATGAAAAAAATCCCAACACCAATCAATAAAGGAATGCGTAATCTCTTGCTGAACAACATCTTCCAATTGCCTTTATTATGTTTTTCGTCTTCTATTAGCTGTTTGATATCTTTCATTTCTTGCTCGGCAATGCTATCTTCTCTCAGGCGTTTCAGTACCGACATCGCCTCTTCTTCACGACCTTTGCCAATCAACCAACGTGGACTTTCTGGCACAAAAAGCATTCCCAACATCAAAATTATAGCAGGTACAAATCCTGTCCAAAACATACTTCTCCAAGCATCTGCTTCCCCTTCAAAGAAATACCCTACCACATACGAAAGCAAAATCCCTAACGTAATCGCCAATTGAAAGAATGTTACTAGTTTTCCTCTTTGGTTGGCAGGTGCAATTTCTGCCAAATACAACGGAACCGTTGATGCCACAATACCAATGGCTAAACCCAAAAATAATCTACCAATAATCAAATACATCACCGACGGAGCAATGGCAGTAATAATCGACCCTAATACAAAAATTAAGGCGGCAATCACGTTTATTTTCTTTCTACCCAAAATATCGGTCAATGGACCACTCACAAATGGGCCTACCATTCCACCAAACAATACAGCACTTACAATCAAGCCTTCTGTTTCGGAACTTGGGTTAAATTGCTCTCTTAAAGAGGGCAATGCTACATTGATAACACCTGTGTCGAAGCCGAAAAGCAATCCTCCTGTTGCGGCAACGGTTGCGATAAAATACAATAGTAAATTCTTGTTCATATTTACAAGGTTTAGGATAAAAGTATTAGTTTTTACAAATAAACTAAACTTTCAGCAAAAATTTCTAATTTCGTGGTTTAGATTCGATTTTTTTTCCATCTTTTAACTGTTTTTAAATCATAAGCCAGTGAAAAGATATATTCAAGCCAATGTACTTAGAAAAATTATTTTTATCCAATTTCAAAAATTACGAAGAAGCAAATCTTGATTTTTCGCCTTTTGTTAATTGTGTCGTAGGAGAAAATGGTAGCGGTAAAACAAATCTGCTTGATGCTATTTATTTTTTGGCTTTAAGTAAAAGTGCTTTTCAGAATCAAGACGCTCTGTGTATCAAACATCACGAAGAATCCTTGATGATTGATGGCATATTCAATAAAAATCAGCAAAAACACCAAATAACTTGTTCGGTAGGCAGAAATCAGAAAAAAGTTATTTTACAAGAGAAAAAAATTTATGAAAAACTAACCGACCACATTGGAAAATTTCCAGTGGTTTTGGTTTCTCCTGATGATACAGACCTTATCAAGGATGGGAGTGAAAAGCGAAGACGCTTCTTTGATGCCGTCATTTCCCAAATGGATTCAGATTATCTGAATGATTACCAAAAATATAATAGAATTTTAGACCAAAGAAATAGTCTTTTGAAGCAATTTTTTGATAGAAACTATATCGACCACGAATTGCTAGATACTTACTCAGAACCTTTGGTGGTTCTGGCAAAAAAAATTCATTCAAAAAGAACCCAATTTATTCATCAATTTTTACCTTTATTTTACAAACATTATCAGGAAATCAGTGAAAAAAGAGAAAATGTAAGCATTTTTTATGAATCTGAACTAAATGACGGAGATTTTTCAGAAATATTTTCCTTCAATCGAAAAATTGACATCAAAGCTCAAAGAACCACCAAAGGAACTCATAAGGACGATTATATTTTCGAAATAGACTCTTTTGCCGTTCGGAAATTTGGGTCTCAAGGACAACAAAAGTCTTTTGTATTAGCCCTACGCCTCGCTCAATTCGAAATGATTGAATCTTTTAAAGGATTTAAACCTTTGCTTTTGCTCGATGATATATTCGATAAGCTCGATGACAGAAGAATCAGCAAACTTATCGAATCTATTGAAAATCAAACTTTTGGACAAGTATTTATTACTGATGCCGTGCCAGAAAGAACCATCAAAGCTTTCGAAAACTCACCAATTGAAGTAAAAATTATTCGTACCCAAAAATAGGATTTATTTCATTTTTACGATTGTGACTCCTTGCCCTCCTCGGTCTGCATGTTCGTCGGTCATGCCTGCTACTTGTTTATAATTTTTCAAATGCTGACGAATTAGTTTTCTCAAAATTCCATCTCCTTTGCCATGTACAATTCTGAGTTCGGGATATCCAAGCATAATGGCATCATTCATCAAATTATCTACTTCACCCAAAGCTTCCTCGCTTCTTTTGCCTCTCAGGTCAAGATTAAAGCTAAAGTTTGCCATTTTTTCATTCATATCTATTCCCATCACTTTAGGCTTGATTGCCTCTTTGGTGGCTTCTTTAAACTCTTTTTTTGACATCTTTTCCAATCTACTGAGTTTAATATTGGTTTTGAGTTCACCAATCGCCACTTCTATGTCTTTGCCTTTCATTGCTAATACCTGCCCGATAGCCGATTGCCCAATAATTCTGACATAGTCATTTATCTGTATTTCGCCCGAAGTTTTTTCCCAAAGCTCTTCTTTTGTCGCTTTTTTCTCTTCGACTTTCTGAATTTTAAGTTGCTTTTCTTCAAATTCGTTTAAATCTTGACGAAGCAACTTGGTAATGTCTTTTTCTGCTTTTTCTTCTTTGATTTCACGAATCGTATTTTCTATTTTTCTATTCGTTTCTTTCAATAATTCTTTCGCTTGTGTTTTTGCTTCATTCAGGATTTTCTTTTTTTCATTTTCAAGAAAATCTTTCAAACTCTGGTATTGCTCTAATGTTTGTGTCAATTTATTGTTTTTTTCCACAAATTCTTGATTTTTTTCGGCAAAAACCTTCCTTTCTATTTCAAGTTCTTTGATAAGCTTTTCAAAATCAATCTGCTGCGTACCCAATTTTCTTTTAGCATTCTCGACAATCTGCTTAGAAAGCCCTATTTTTTGTGCCACCTCCAATGCAAACGAGCTACCCGGCTTACCCACTTCAAGGGCATAAAGAGGCTCTAAATGCTCTGCATCAAATTTCATAGCACCATTTAAAGTCCCTTTCTGCTTATCTGCAAATACTTTTAAATTGGTATAGTGCGTATTTACAACTCCAAAAGCATTCGACTTTAATAATTGTTCTAAGATAGATTCGGCAATAGCCCCCCCCAAACTCGGCTCTGTTCCTGTTCCAAATTCATCAATCAAAAATAAAGTAAATTTATTCGAAAAATTGACAAAATATTTCATGTTTGTTAGGTGCGAACTATAAGTACTCAAATCATTTTCCAGGCTTTGTTCATCTCCTATATCAATGAATATATTCTTAAATACCCCCATCTTCGAATCAGGTGATAAGGGGACAAGCAAGCCACATTGAATCATGTATTGCAGTAAACCTATGGTTTTTAACATCACAGATTTTCCACCGGCATTTGGCCCCGAAACCAATAATATTCTTTTTTCTTTATCCAAGGATAACGAAAGTGGAACAACCGATTTGTTTTGTTTTTTTAAAGATAAATACAATAATGGATGTTTTGCAGAATACCATTCGATGGCCTGAGTTTCGACCAATAGTGGGGCTGTTGCCTCCATTTCGATAGCTAATTTTGCTTTAGCTTTTATAAAATCAATAATTCCTAAAAATAAATAGGCTTTTTTCAAAGACGGAATATGGGGTCTAATAAAAGTCGTGAGTTTTTCAAGAATCTTAAATATTTCTCTTTTTTCTTTATATTCCAATTCTCGAATTTCATTATTTGCCTCCAACACTTCGGCTGGCTCAATGAATGCCATCTGACCAGTGGCAGACTCATCATGCACAAAACCTTTTAATTTTCTTTTATGCTCTGATAAAATTGGAATAACCATTCTTCCATCTCGAATGGTCAAAGACATTTCATCGCCAATCCAACCACTATTTCGAGCCGTTCTTAATATTCTATCAAGCGTTTTTCTAAGTTCGCTTTGCTCCGAGATTAACCTTCTCCGAATATCCATCAATTCAGGGGAAGCAGAATCCCGAACTCTTCCTTTTTCATCGATTATTTTATCAATTTGCGAAATTATAGACGACCAATCTGTTTTAGTCGTTTCTGTTTCATTAGAAGGAAGTGAATTATTTACTAATGTTTTTAATTCAGGAAAAATCGTTTCTTCTTTTGTTTTGAAAAAATGTATGATTTGTTGAATCGTACGTAAGGATAACTTTATCTCAAAAAATTGTTCTTCACTTACAAAAGCCCCCTCGATAGCTGCTCGTGCGAGAGCCTCGCTTACATCTGTATAATTTTGTTCGGGAAAACCCGTTTCTGTTTGCAATAGAAGTTTAAATTCAGCTACCTGACGAACCAGTCTGTCAATTGTTTTAAAATCATCAGAAAAGCGAATTTTATCGACAAATGCTCTGCCAAGTGAACTGACACATTGCTCTGCTATCAATTCTCTAATTCTGTCGAAACCTAATTTTTGTTCTATATTTTGCGGATAAACCATGAAAAATTATGATAAATAAAATACAAATTTACCATAATTTTCTGTGGTTTATCAAATCAAATGCTCAATCTCTTAAATTCTTTCGAGTTTGATTGGGTATGTTTTCTTTGAGTTCCATTGTGGAACATAAATATTATCGTCGCCATCCACACAAACATCGTGCGGGTGCATAAAAACTCGAAACGGGTCTTGCTTTCTTTGTTCTTGCAAAAGTCCATTTTTATAAATCGGTTCAGACCCTCCTGGAGTCGAAATGACTTGATTTGTTTTATCCAAAATTGTAATATATCCCGAATTAGGGTATTCTTCTGAAGTTGTTCGATAAGCTGCACCGTATAAATTTTCACCTTTTAAGACCGGACGACAAATAAACGTACCTGGCAACGGAATGGTTGAAATATACTGACCATCTAATGTAAATCTTTTCCAGCAATTTTCTACTCTTGAGGTAATAAGTAAAGTCGGATTCTGCTTATTTCTCGCATCAACCAATACCCCATGATTACACTTAAACTTATCGTTTGTATCGCCAAATCCTCCCCAATGACGAATGTAATTTCCTTTAGAATCGTATTGTATCACAAAATTCAATCCATATCCATCGGTTACATAAATATCTCCATTGGCAGGATTCACAGCCGATTCGGTTGGCTTAAATTGGGTAGGGTAGGCGTATTCTCCGCTTTCTTTCGGATACTCGATTTTCAATAATTCTCTACCTTTCAAATCGGTTTTTAGTACTTGATGACGCTCTGTATCACAAATCAATAAAAACTGCTCGCCCCCTTCTTCAAAAATGGTCAAGCCGTGTCCACCGGGATAAGAATTTCCCCAAAAATCAAGCAACTTCCCCGATTTATCGTAAATTAATACATTATTCTTCGTTTCATTACCAAGCATAATCAAACGCCCCTTTGCATCTTCCACCATTTCATGACAATCATTGACAGGATTTTTGCCATTATCCAGACTTCCCCACCCAACTAAAACTCTGTATCGATGGCTGTTGTGACCAATTATTATTTCATCTTTTTTTCCGAAACTTAGCTCCGAATACGACGAAAAAGTAGCGGTTATCCCTGCAATTTTTAGAAAATTCCTTCTGTTCAAATACTGTTTCATAATGGTTTAGGTTGAATTTGATTTTATAGTTTATTCTCGTTGACCTTCTCTGTCGGATTTAGTAAGTATGTCAGAACCGAATTGTCTTGGTTAAGCTCCACAATTCTAAAGCCCCGATAAGAAGTGCCCCAATTTCCTCCAAAATGAGAGTCAAAAATATAAGAAGTGCCATTTTTTTGCTTCACTCCCTCTTGGTCGTGGTCATGTCCATTAAATACCGCACGAATATTTGGATATTTCTGCATCAATGCCTGAAACTCAACAGCATCAACCCCGTTGTTTGTCCATTTAACGGGTGTAATATGAACAAAAATAAATATATTTTTCTTCGCCTTAAAACGTTCAAGCTGTTCAGAAAACCAAGCAACATTAGGGCTTAAATATTCTCCTTTTTCATTGGATGTTGTCCCGAATAAAAATGCACTTTCCTTTTTTTCGTACGAATAATTCAAAGGTACATTCCAAACTTTTTGCCAATCTTCTTCCGTTGCGTGGTCATGATTGCCTTGTGTTACAAAATACGGCACTTTTAATTTGTCCAAAATTGCCTTTGCCTCAGGCATTAATTGGATGTCGTCATGAACGATATCCCCATTGATTACACAAAAATCTAATTTTGAAATTTGATGTTGAGCATTGGCATTCGCTACAAAATTTTCATAATAATTTACATAATCTGTTTTTGACTGTCCATAATGGCCGTCGGACGCAACCAAAAATCTCATCTTTGGGCTTTTTAGACTCATTTCTTTTCCTAAGACCGGTAGGATGCTACCATCTGATAATAAGACAGTTGCCAAAGATATTTTCTTGATAAATTCATTTCTTTTCATCGTTTCTACTAATTAAGGTTTCAATACTCAAATCTATCAAAAACTATTCATAAGATTATGATTTGAAATTGATTTTTAATTATTTCTTGTGGTAAGCCGAGAATTTCCGAACTTTGTATCTATTCAATAATTTAATTTTTATCGTCGTGTCTTATATCGAACTTTCCCTTCAAATAAACGAAGATTTCAGCGAAATCTTAATGGCAGAACTTTCTAACTTAGGCTTTGAGTCCTTTGTGGAGAATGAAGAGGGGCTTTTGGCTTATATCCAAACAGATTTGTTTGATGATTTTGCTACTAAATCAATGTTAGAAGAATATGCTAACAAAACCCCTATTGTTTATACATTTAAGGAAATTGCCAAGCAAAATTGGAACGAAGAGTGGGAGAAAAATTTTCAACCCATCGAGATTGCCAACGATATTTATGTAAGAGCTGATTTCCACGCTCCGCCTCAGCATCCTTTCCGTCACGAAATCATCATCACTCCCAAAATGTCTTTTGGTACGGGACATCACGAAACTACCTCTATGGTGATGGAACATCAATTGTCCATTAACCATTCGGGGAAAAAAGTGCTTGATGTGGGTACAGGAACGGGTATTCTTGCTATTTTAGCCGAAAAACTTGGAGCTAATCATGTCAGTGCTTTTGATATTGACGAATGGTCTGTTGAAAATACTCTCGAAAATCTTCAGCTCAACCATACCTCGAAAATTTCTGTTCGATTGGGAACAATTGAAAATGAGCAATCAGACTTATTCGACATTGTTTTGGCGAATATCAACAGAAATATCCTGCTTCAACAAATTCCAGAATATTATAATTTCATGCAGCTTGGTGCGGTATTGGTCATCAGTGGTTTTTACGAATCCGATATTGCAGATATACAATCTCTTGCCGAATCAGTTGGGTTAAAAAAAGTAGCTCAATTAAGTAAGAATCAGTGGGCTTCGGTCGTTTTTTCAAAATAAGAGAAGATTAAACTTCTCATTTTTATTTGAAAATTCACAATTATGTATTTTGACTAAATGATACAATGCGACTTTCAAGATTATATTTCTGTTTAATTTTCTTTGTTCTTTCATTGAAAATTGATGCTCAAATCATTCGTATTTCTGAAAACAAGGATACTTATATTTCAGAGATTCAAGGTGTGTTGGCTTATGAGAATAATGCCATCGCTATCAAATTAGGCAAAAATATTCAAGAGCATTGGCAACAACGTTTATCGGATTCTCAAAAAAATATTTTGATGAAAATTTCGAATAAAATGGCATTAAAGGGGCATAAAATGCTTCAATTTTATTCGTTTTTAAATATTTTGGACAAGTGTCTGATTCAAGAAAAATTTTCAAACGCTCAAATAGATGCTTTTCTCAATGCTTCTTTGAAAGCTGCTGAAAATTACGACTCCAAAACACTAAGCAGAATTTATGAATCTGTCAATCAGTTCTTAGACAAACGCATTTTATTTTATTCAAATTACAATAGACTTTATGCCTTGGAGGGGAAGTTTACTTTTGTCTTTGAAGAAAACAATCCTTCTACCGACATTAAAAATTCTGTTCCAAGTAATGCGAATGAAAAGGGGTCTGTATTCGATGGATGGGATGAGCCTTCCAATATGGCATCGTCGTCGTCTGTATCTACCGTTAGCCCTCCAAACATCATTAATTCTCCCAAATCTCTTCCCAATGGCTACGGATTATTTTGGGAAAATATCAATTTGGCTATCGCCACTGCTGGCGATTCTGTTGTTATTCGTAATACCAAAGGAATCCTTTCTTTGAAAGATGGTGTCTTTAGTGGTGAAAATGGTACTTTTTCTTTTGAAAATATCTATCTGCCAAAAACTTTTGTCCAACTAAAGAATTTTCAATTTGAAATCAAAAATCCTAAATTCTCCGCAGAGCAAGTTTTACTGTTTTATCCCGAAAAATTTCCAAAAGCTATTGAAGGTTTTTTTGAATTTAAAAGTGAAAAACGAAACAAGAATGCACTTGGTACTTATCCACGATTTATTTCTTATCAGAACGACATCGTTATTAACAATCCAACGACAGGCGTTTTTTATAAAGGAGGATTTTCGATGATAGGAAGAAAGGTTTTTTCCTCCTCGCTGAACAAACAACAGGCATTTATTTCGGTGCAGAAAAACGGCAAAACCATATTCAAAACCCATAGTCTTCGATTTGAGCTATCTGATTCGTTGATAAGCTCCAAAGATGCTGGATTTGTGGCTTATATTGACAAAGATTCCCTCTACCATCCATCTGTTAAGCTGACTTACCATGGTCTGAAGTCATTTTTAAAACTTACAAAAAATGATGTTGGATTATACAAAGACTACGCCTACACCGATACTTATCATCGATTATTCATTAAAACAGATGCCCTAACGTGGGATTTAGGAAAAGAAAAAATGGATTTCAACATTGTTTCTGCCAAAACTCAAGTCCCCGCTATTTTTGAATCATTCGACTTTTATGATGTGCAGAGAGTAACAGGCATGACTGGTGGCTCTGGCTTTAACCCACTGCTTATTGTGGGTAATTTCACAACTAAAAACAATAAAATAAGCTTCTTTTTAGATGAAATAGCTAATTTTAATAAAATTCCTGCTCAAAATTTATTAGGAGGATTGCAAGTCGCCACACAGCAAGGCTATTTGGATTTATCAGGCGAAAATCAATATACCCTCACCCGTAAAGGCTTGCACTATCTCGGTGCTTTTTCAGGAAAAAAAGATTTTGACGATTTGATAATCCCCTCTATTTACGGAAATAGCAAAGATAGCACCTCCAATGCCACACTTTTTCTTAGCGATAAATCTATATTAATAAGGGGCGTTAGGCGATTTAATATCAGTGATTCGCTTAGAATTTTTGTACTTCCTTATGATAGAACCATTAAAGTTTACAAAAATAGAAATATTGCCTTTGACGGTCAGATGAAAGTGAAAAACTACCGATTTTCTGGCAAAAACATATTTTTTGACTATGAAAAGTTCTTGGTTAATCTCAACAACATAGACTCTATTGGATTCACCCCAATCCAAGCATATCAAAAAGGAAATAGAAAAGAAATTGGCAATCATATTCGATACTCCAATAGCGGACAGCTGCTATTAAATCAGGCAGACAACAAATCGGGGAAAGTTTTTTGGGCTCAATATCCAAAAATAAAAATCGACAATGGAGTTATCGTTTATTTCGACGAATCTACAAAAAACAAAGTAACCTACGACAAATCAATCAAATTTGTTGTTCCAAAAATTGATTTTGATAGCCTTTCGGTCAATGACTTAAGCTTTGGGGGTACATTTTATTCCGAAAATATCTTTAAGCCTTTTCAAGAAACCCTTCGAGCCATGCCAGATTCTACTATTGGCTTTGCACATAAAGTTCCAGGGGGAAAGTATTCGGTTTTTGGTAATGAAACCAATATCAACTTTAATAATTCGCTTGTAATGGACGGGCAAGGCTTACATTCTGAAGGAAAAATCAATCATTTAGCAGCCAATTTAGAGGCAAATTATATCCTTTTTCTTAAAGATTCTCTTTTGGCAAGTGGTAAATCAGGAAAAATCAATGAAGGTATTCTCAAGAATGTTTATTTTCCTCAAGTGCTTGTTAATGAATTTGCCCTCAAATTATTCCCCAAAAGAGACAGTCTCGTGATTCAATCCAAAACCCAATTTTCGCTATACAAAGCAAGCTCTAACCTATCTGGCAATTTAATTGTTCGGAATTCTGGTCTATTTGGCAATGGAAAAATATTACGAACCGACTCTGAGACAAGCTCCGAGACTTTTAAATTCAATAAAGAAGGTTTTGTAGCCAATGAAGCATCAATTAAAATAAAATCACCAAATCCAAGCTCAAAACCCGTACTTTTGGGCAGAAATGTAGATTTAAACTTTAATTTAACAAACAATCTTGTTTCTATTTCGACCCGAAAAGCTAATATTGGCGATTCTCTTTCTAATTTAGAGTTTCCTTATGCAGCCTATCGAACCAATATTGATAAAGCCGAATGGGACATCAACAACAAGAAAATCAACATGAAAGGGGATGTTCGTCATTCGTTGTTTGCGGCCATTAATCCAGAGCAAGAAGGACTCATGTTTGCCGGAAATTTAGCTTCTTATGATATTGACCAGATGAACCTTAGCATCGGGGGGGTTCCGTTTATTCATTCGGCAGATGCTAAAATCATTCCAGACAAAGGCTTGGTCTCAATCAAGAGAGATGCCATTATGTCGCCTCTGAAAAATGCAAGTTTAGTCATTGATACCCTGAATACTTATCACAGACTTAGCAATGGAAATATTCAAATTCACTCTAAAAAAGTATTTACAGGAGAGGCAAACTATCGCTTTGGGAATGTCAAAAAAGATACTTTTAATATCAAAATGAGCAAGTTTGAATTGGTAGATTTTGCTGCTTCCAATAAAAACAGTAAAAACCCTCAATGGGTTACCTCCGCAACAGCAGCCGTAAAAGAAAGAGATAGTTTATTTTTATCGCCAAAAATGCTCTATCAAGGAGAAATAACGATGCTTGCCCCAAACAAAAATTTATCCTTGAATGGTTTTGTGATTCCTATTCTAAAAAAATACCCGAAACTTGGCGGATATTGGATACCTTATCAAGGGGATAAATCCGAGGAGGTGAGTATCAATGTGGATAAAAATCTTAGTAGCAACGATGATTTGCTTTTTGCGGGATTACATTTCAAATCCACCTCTGGCTCTAATGATATTTATCCTACTTTTCTTTCCACCAAAGAATCTCCCGACGACCAAGACATCTTCTTGGCTTCTGGTGTTTTTAAACGAGATGAAAGTCAGAAGCTATTTAGAATTAAGGCTATCAATGACTTAAAAAATATATATGGAAAATATGTCAGAAGAAGACTACCTAAAAAAACATCTT
>CAYUFZ010000002.1:0-29495 GCA_964444025.1 uncultured Emticicia sp. | reverse complement strand
GACGCTGGATTGATTAATCTTGAAGGAAAATTTAATTTATTCGACAACTATCTAAGTAAATACATACAAACGGCTGGTTTTGGCAAGGTGAAATTAGACTCTTCTACGCATGAATTCAGAACAATGATGCTTGTCAATTTTCCTATTGTTCAGCCAATTTTGGCAAAAATGGCTGAGAAGATAGTGAAAACTAATTTGGATTTGGGTATCAATGAGGCGGCTATTCAAGCAAATTCTCCGGAATTCATGACGAAACTGAATCAATTTGTTGAAGCGAAAGAAATGGATATTTTTAAAGCAAAAACAGCTCGAGAGCATCTTCCTTTGGTAAAATTAAGCCCAAAATTCATACAATCTTTGGTTTTCAGCGAACTCAATCTTATTTGGTCGCCAAAGCATCATTCGTTTAGAAGTTTGGGGAAATTGGGTATCTCCAACATTGGAGATACCGACATCAACGCCGAAGTAAATGGATATGTTGAAATCCGTAAAAATGCAATTGATGGGGATGAAATGTATATTTTCATTGAGCTTTCTCCAGAAAATTGGTATTATTGGGGATACAAAGCAGGAGAACTCGGCATTACTTCTTCTGATGAAAGTTTCAACTCAATGATTGGTGTAAAAGGGGGGAAATCTAAAGACTATCAAGTGATTCCGGTGGACTATGCAGAGGCGATGGTTTTTCGTAAAACATTCTTAGAAAGCTATCTTGGGGTCAAAGAAAAACCTAAATCTTCCAATCAGAAGACACTTGGTAATTCTCCCAAAAAACTTTCCGATATTCCTCAAGAAGCTGTCAAAAAAGAGGAAAAGAAAAAGAAAGCAGAGGACGAAAAAGACGGCTTCTGAAATTATGAATATACAGCAAAGGAGTTGATAGGCTTATGGTTAAGTTTTCAATTAATTCTTTTGAGACGAAGATTATTTGTTTATTTTTGATAAATATTACAACATTATTAATTAAAATTTCATATTATGTCAAAGAAAAAAGAGATTCAAGAAGAGAATGAACAACAAATAAATGTTGAATTATCAGAAGAAATGGCCGAGGGGGTTTATACGAATTTGGTAATGATTGCTCATTCAAACACAGAATTTGTTTTAGATTTCATTAGAATCATGCCTGGTGTAGCGAAAGCAAAAGTGAAGTCTCGGGTGATTCTTACTCCTGAGCATGCCCATAGATTATTGTTGGCTTTACAAGAAAATATTTCAAAATATGAAGATAATTTTGGAGCTATTCGTCAGACAGACCAAGATATTATGCCTTTCCCAATGAATTTTGGGGGACCGATGGGGGATGCTTAATGGTATTTAATTGTGCAAATTATCTATCATTTGTCAAACTAAAAAATAAATTTATTTAATTTCGTTTGATATTCGAGAGATTTTTTCGTTATTTAATTTGACAAGTAAATATTTATTTTACTTTTGCAAACAAAATTATATTTAAAACTAAACAAGGATTAATAATTATGTATTGGACACTCGAACTAGCGTCGTATTTAGAGGATGCACCGTGGCCCGCTACAAAAGATGAGTTGATAGATTTTTCGATTCGTTCGGGAGCACCCATTGAAGTAATTGAAAATTTGCAAGAACTCGAAGACGATGGACAACCGTATGAGAGTATCGAGGAAATTTGGCCAGATTATCCGACCAAAGATGACTTTTTCTTTAATGAAGACGAATATTGATTTTTTCTAGCGTCTTTCTTATGTAAGGCAATAACCCCAAAGTTATTGCCTTATTTTATGAATTGCCTTTATTTACTTATCTTTATTCAATTTTCACCTTCAAACTATCAATCTATGAAAAAAACCTTGACCATTGTACTGTTTTTATGTTTTCATTTTCTCTTTGGGCAAAAAGAAAAAGTACTCGTAACAGATTTAACCAAAATAAAGCAAATTACCAATATTGCGTTGTCACCAGATGGACAAAAAGCTGTTTTTACCCTCAAATCTGTTGAAACAAATGCCGAAAACCCTTTGGAATTTGATTACCGTTCCCACCTCTTTTTGACCGATTTTCAGCAAATCAAACAAATTACTCGTGGGCAAGAAGGGGTCAGTGCTGCTGTTTGGTCGCCAGATAATAAACAATTGGCGTTTTCACGTACGGTCAATGGAAAATCTCAAATTTTCATTCTTCCCTTGGAAGGCGGAGAAGCTTTTCAGCTTACATCCATCAAGTACGGTGCTACCAATCCCAATTGGTCAAAAGATGGAAAAAAAATCAGCTTCAGCGTTGGGTTATCCATTACCGAGCTTTACAAAGATTCATTGCTAAATCCTTCTAAATCTTTGCCTGCGTGGTCTCTCGAAAAACCAGGACTAGCCAATGAGCTTGTTTTGGCTCGCAATAAAGCCATCTCACCTAATCCTAATGGAAACTTAGAAGAAATCAGAGCTTATTTAAACAAAAATGTTGAAGACAAAAAGGCAAAAGTAATCAATCGCCTCAATTTTCAGGCAGAATCGACCACCCAACCCGAACTGACATTCAACCATATTTTTGAAATTGAAGCGAAAGAAGGAGCGAAACCCAAAGCGATTACTTCTGGATTCGGCAATTTTAATGGTGGGGCTTGGATAGATAATGAAAATATTTTGATTTATGCTAAAAATGACCCAAACGTTCATCCTGATAAGCAATTATCCAATGAAGTCATAATCAAAGGAAGCCAATCTAAATTGTTATTAAGCGAAAAAGGGTTTGGCTTCTCTGATGTTTCGGTTGCTCCTAATCAAAAAATGATGGTTTATCTCAAATCCGAGACACAAGGTGTCAATATTCCTATACTATATTTATCTGATTCTGATGGAAAAAAATCAGAAAAAATCAACTTTGACCGTTCTATCAGTTCCTTAACTTGGACAGCCGATTCAAAATACGTTTATTTTACGGCACAATCAAATGGAGGACAGCCCATCTATCGATTAGAAGTTCAAACAAAAAAAATTGAACGTCTGAGCGACTTTGAATCAGGTATTTTAGACTTTGATTTGGGAGATAATAAAATTATTTATGCAAAAACCTTGGTTAGTAACCCAAATGAATTGTATTCGGCGGATTTTTCGATGAAAAATGAAGTCAAGTTGAGTAATTTCAATGATTGGGTACAAACAAAAAAATTGAGCTATCCTGAAAAATTGACCCATACCAATTCAAAAGGGCAGAAGATTGAGTATTGGATTATGAAACCAAGCGATTTTGATGCTTCCAAAAAATACCCTCTACTTCTTAATATGCACGGAGGACCAACCGCAATGTGGGGCCCTGGTGAGTTTTCGATGTGGCATGAATTTCAGTATTTTTGTTCACAGGGCTACGGAATTGTCTATGCCAATCCAAGAGGGTCGGGGGGGTACGGACAGGATTTTCTTCGAGCAAATGTAAAAGATTGGGGAACAGGCCCCGCAGAAGATGTATTGGCAGCCACCACCTACGCAGCAAAATTACCTTGGGTAGATTCTAGCAAACAAGTCATTACGGGTGGGTCGTATGCGGGTTATTTAACAGCATGGATTGTCGGGCATGATAATCGTTTCAAAGCGGCTTTTGCCCAAAGAGGCGTGTATGACCTAACAACATTTCTTGGAGAAGGGAACGCTTGGCGTTTGATTCCAAATTATTTCAATTATCCCTGGAAAGACAAGAACGAAAACGTTCTAAAAAGCAACTCCCCTTATACATTTGTAGAAAATATTCAGACACCATTACTTATCAAACATGGAGAAAACGATTTGAGAACAGGGGTCATTCAAAGCGAAATGCTTTATAAATCCATGAAAATTTTAGGAAAAGAGGTAGAATATGTACGAATGCCTGGAGCGACTCACGAACTTTCCAGAAGTGGAAATGTTAGACAAAGGATTGATAGAATTCTTAGAATTTACGAATTTTTTGAGAGATATATTCAACATTAATAAAAAAATCCGAGGCAATACCTCGGATTTTTTTTCACCTACCTAAACCCTAAAACTCCATAGGAACGCTCACACTCGACGTATCCCAAGAGATAGTTAAATTTTTATCATCAGTAGTGATGGTCAATTTTTCTACAACATCTTTTAATGTCTTCACGGGTACCGTAACTTCTGCGACATTTTTAGACTTTATTTTTTCATATTCGTAAGCTCCCCATTGCTTCAACTCACTATTTAAAATAATGGTCCATTCTTTCTCTTGCAATTTGGTAAATAACGTATAAGTACCCGCCTTAACCTTCTTTCCTCCAAAAACGACATCTTTTTTAAACGTAATTTCTGTTGCGGCATTGGCACCCGTACGCCAAACTGTTCCGAACTTTTCTAAACCTCCAAAGATTACCCTTCCTCTTTTTGATGGCTGTCCATAAGTTACTTTTACATGATTACTTTCGGCTGATACTGCCGGACTTTGTTGGGCAAAAGCCACGCTTGTAAGCATTACAAATGCTGAAATAACAGATAATAATTTTTTCATGTGAATAGAATATGTTTTTGTATAATGATATAACGATGTCAAACTACATTTAGTTTTAAATTTTAATTGTTTTTTACTTTTGAAGCATACAATTTCGCCATCTCTGTAGGATTGGTAGGAGAGGTATTTATTTTATCGCTCTCAACCAAGCCATCTCTCAATCGAATGACTCTATGAGAATAGTTGGCAATATCCTCTTCGTGAGTGACCATCACAATGGTATTTCCCTTCGAATACAGCTGGTCGAATAGCTCCATAATTTCATACGAAGTTTTGGTATCTAAATTACCGGTTGGCTCATCTGCCAACAAGATACTTGGGTCGTTCACCAATGCTCTCGCAATAGCTACCCTTTGCCTTTGCCCCCCTGAAAGTTCGTTGGGTCTATGATGTGCCCGATGGTCAAGTCCTACACTTTTCAGCGTCTGCATCGCTTTTTCCATTCGTTGAGACTTAGTATATCCCGCATAAATCAAAGGTAAAGCAACATTTTCAAGAGCCGATTGTCGGGGCAATAAATTAAAAGTTTGAAACACAAAACCAATTTCTTTGTTCCTGATTTCAGCCAATTCATTTTCGCTCATGCTACTTACATCTTGATTATTCAAGATATATTTCCCTCCTGTCGGAGTATCTAAACAACCAATGATATTCATTAGCGTTGATTTTCCCGAACCCGAAGGGCCCATAAATGCCACATACTCCCCTTTATTAACAGAAATACTCACAGATTTTAAGGCATCTATGATTTCACTTCCCATTATATAGCGTTTAGAGATATTGTCTGTTTCGATTATTTTCATTCTATTGGTTATTTTAGAATACTTTTGCAGTATTTAATTTCAAGCTAAATTAATGAATTCTTAAAAAGTATTCTTCGACTTTTCCATTAATGCCTTTTGAGCTTGATAGGTGGACAAAAACGCTTGATAATCGGCATTTGTTTGTATTTTTTTCAATTTAGCCAATCCTTCTTCTGCATATTCCTTCATCCCTATTTGAATGGATTGCAACACATATAATTTCCATATTTCAACAGAACTTGAATGTATTTCAGTTGCTGCAAAAATAAGTTGATAAGCTTTTTCGGATTGCCCATTTCTATTATAAAATGCCACTATTTCTTTTAAAACCAATGGATTCAGGGGGTAATTTCGATAAATCATCTCTACTTCTTTCTTGCTGTTTAGTTTTCCTCGTACGCTTTTCCACTCTTCTGTTTGGTTTTGAAGGAGGCTAGACTGATAGTTCAAGCTCCTAAGAGTTTGTGCGGAGAGTGTGTCTCCTGCTAATGTCAAGTATTGCAGGGCCTCTTCATAAATATTCTGCTGTAAAAACCATATTGCCGCATTCTGATAATACATTTGGTTATTCTGATTGGCGGTCGAGGCAAGTGTAGTCATTTGCTTTATCCCTTCTATTTTATTTTCTTTCAAATAATTTCTTTGAGCAGTAACATAGACCAAATCATCATAAAATTGATTATTTTGATTTTTTTGCAATATTTTTCGTACTCCATCTGATTTTATGTTGCCGGTATATTTCAAATTAGTCCCTTGATTATATAAACTTGCAAATTGACTTACATTTAAAATGGAATCTTTCGATAATTCGATGTTTTCTTCAATCGGCTGATTTAATATTTTTTTTGCTGCTGTCAAATTGGCAATCAAGCTCATATTTGAATATTTTTTCAACTTTAATAAATATTGGCTCAAGTCATCATTCTTACTTATTTTTATTTGATAGGCTAAGAGATTCGATTCTGCCAAAGCACAATTTTGGCAATTTTCTTTTGCTTTTTGTAAATAAAACATTGTAGAATCTTTGACATTCAGTCGATCATAACCCCAAGCGAGGTTATTTAGCAATTCTTGATTATGAGGAAATTTCAAAGCCCCTTCTTTTAAAACAAAAAACGATTCAAAAAACATATCTTTTTCTTGATATGCCTTGCTCAGACCAATATATGCCCAAGGACTTGGCTTATTTTCAACAACATTTTTAAGAAAAAAAATAGCATTTTCTTTATCTCCCAATTTCATTGCCATCGATGCTAAAGCATAATTCGCATGATGATTGCGTATATCTTGATGTAAAGATTCTTTATAAAAAGCTTCCGCCACGTCCATCTCTTTATTTCTATCATAGAAATCTGCCAGTACATTATAATAGCCTGCTTTGGCTTGAAAAAAGTTGTTGTAATTTTTTATGGTTATCAATACAACAACCAACACGATTGTTGCCAATCGAAACAATAAAAACTCCAAAAACTTAGGTCGGTATATTACTTTATATGCTTGTAATCCATTTTTTAATACCTGAGAAAAATTGACTATGACATAGACAAAAAATGTCAATCCACTGGATAGAAAAGCATAAGACAAAAAATCTTCGATTGCATCCGTTAATGAATCATTTCCCGAAGCATACGCAAAACCAATCGTAGAAATACATATCAAAGAAAAACTTACATATATCCAAAAAACAGTATGTTTGAAACTAAAAAAAATCGTCTGTTCACAAAAATCTTTCATTCCCCAAAACCCTGCAAGCATAGAAATAATCAGCAAAAATACCGGATTTATCGAGTATAATGCTAAGTTTAAATAATTTGCCTTATCCAGATAAATCAATAAGACATTTATTAAATAAAACACAGAAAGCACGATATATGGTAGCAAATAATTTTCTTTTTTTGAGCCATTTTTAGAAACAACCCAAACAAGAATCGCTGGAATTTCATGGGCTATCATTAATACAAAACCAGCAGTAATCACGAGAAAACTTAGATAAGCATAAGAAAAAAGCCCTACGAAAGGCTCATTTATTTTTGACTCTACCATTAAATAAACCAATCCCAAAGTTATCAACACCAAAAATACCAAAGCTTTTTTCCAGAATGCTGTGTCACTTGCAAATGAATGAAAATAATAAGCTACCACCGCTAACAACCCAAAAAACACTAAAAAATAGTATTGTTTAACAGATTTGAATACTATTTCTACATGAGCACTTGACAAAAGGAATGCCATGATGAGAATCCCTCCGATGAACCAATATCTGCTCAACTGCGTGATAGCAGGCAAAAACAGATTAACCCCCAACAAAACCAAAAAGCCACATACAAAATAAACAAAAACAGGAATATTCAACGGAGATGCCAAAAAAGTCTCTTGAATGATATAAACATTACTATTGATATTCAATTTCACCTGATTATTTTGAATAAAATCCAAAGACAAGGGAATCGATTTAAGCTCACTCAAAACATCCCATCTTATGGAAATACCCGTTCCCATTATTAAAGCATAGAGAAGCCCCACCAAAGCCAAAACAATTACCGACCCAAAAAATATTATCTTTTTATCTTCAGCCTTTTGCCAGTTTTTCAATAAGTTATTATTTTGCATTATTTATCAATTAAACAGTTTTTCCACGTGAAACATTGACTTATCCACATTTTTTACACAAACATTTATAAATAAATCGACTGTGAAGATAACGCAAAAACATTGTTTCATTATATTTGCACCAATAAAAAACTAAAATTTCTAAACAAATGACGCTTCATAAAGAAGGAACCGCCACTATTTCATTGACAATCATAGGTTTATTGATTCTCAATTTTGCTGTTAGGCAATTATTACCAACATCAGATATCATACATACTGCTATATTGGTATTGAGTTTGATTATTTTAATAATCGTTGTACAATTTTTTAGAAAACCCAAAAGAGTCACAAGCAAAAATCCTTACCATATCATCGCACCGGCAGACGGCAAAGTGGTTGTGATAGAGGAAGTGGTTGAAAATGAATACTTTAAAGATAGTAGAAGACAAGTATCTATTTTTATGTCTCCGCTCAATGTTCATATTAATTTTAATCCTATTTCAGGCATTGTTTCATTTGTAAAATATCATGCTGGAAAATATTTGGTTGCTTGGCATCCGAAATCAAGTACAGAAAACGAACGCACAACCATTGTTGTAAAACATACAAACGGTACAGAAATCTTATTTAGACAAATTGCTGGGGCATTGGCAAGAAGAATATGTTGGTATGTTAAAGAAGGTCAATCGGTAGAACAAGGCTCAGAGTTTGGATTTATCAAGTTTGGCTCACGTATCGATATATATTTGCCATTAGACGCCAAAATTCTTGTTAATATTGGAGATAAACCTATCGGAGGAGAAACAGTAATCGCAGAATTGAATCACTAACATGGCCTCGCATAACGATTTTGGAAAACAAGCAGAGGAGTTGGCAGAGAAATACCTTATCGACCAAGGATATGAAATCCAAGGAAAAAACTTCATTTTTGGCAAAGGAGAGATTGATTTGATTGTCATTAAAAACAATTGGCTCATTTTCGTCGAAGTTCGTGCCAGAAGCGACATTCAATTTGGCTATCCCGAGCAAACCATTTCTAAGTCAAAAGCCAGCTTGATAATCAAAACAGCAGAACAATATGTCTATAAAACCAATTGGAAAGGAAATATCCGATTTGACATCATTTCTATCATCAGCCAAGATGATTCTATGGAAATTGTCCATTTTGAAGATGCTTTTTTTTAATTGAAGAAAGAGGTAAATACCTCTTTCTTCAAAATAATTCTCCAGATTTATACCTAGGCAAAATATTGAGATGTTTGTATGCCTTTTCTGTTGCCTCACGCCCCCTTGAAGTTCTTTTCAGATACCCCTCTTGTATTAAAAATGGCTCGTAAACTTCTTCTATCGTTTCGGCTTCTTCTCCCACTGCTGTCGCAATCGTCGATAATCCAACAGGCCCTCCTTTAAATTTTTCAATAATCGTCATTAAAATTCGATTATCCATGTCATCTAATCCATCCTGATCGACATCCAATGCTGTCAGTGCCATTTCGGCAATATCCACCGTTATTTTACCATTGCCTTTTACTTGAGCAAAATCCCTCGTTCGACGCAATAAATTATTGGCAATACGAGGTGTCCCTCTACTTCTCCGGGCTATTTCAAAAGCCCCATCTTCATCAATCGGGGTATTTAAAATATATGCCGAACGACGAATTATTTTACTTAAAAGTGTCGAATCATAGTACTCCAACCTTGAATTAATCCCAAATCTTGCCCTCAAAGGAGACGTTAATAAACCCGAACGAGTAGTTGCCCCTATCAAAGTAAATGGATTTAATCCAATCTGTACACTTCTGGCATTAGGTCCAGAATCGAGCATGATATCGATTTTATAATCCTCCATCGCTGAATACAAATATTCTTCCACAATCGGATTTAATCGATGAATCTCATCAATAAACAAAACATCAAAAGGGTCGAGATTGGTTAATAAACCCGCTAAATCGCTCGGTTTATCTAGTACTGGTCCAGAAGTAATTTTTATACTAGACCCCAATTCATTGGCTATAATATTCGAAAGAGTAGTCTTTCCTAAACCAGGAGGGCCATGTAGTAAAACATGATCCAAAGCCTCTTTTCTTTGTTTGGCTGCTAAAACAAAAATTTTTAGATTTTCTAATATTTTGTCTTGCCCCGAAAAATCATCAAAAGAAAGAGGCCTCAGTGCTTTTTCAATTTCTTTCTCTGCTGGTGTTAGAGACTGACCTTCTCCACTTATATAATCTTGTCTCATGTAGTCTTTTTTTAATTAATATACAGAACAAAGTATCAAATTTTATTTTGTCAAAGGTACAAAGATTAATTGACAAGTAATATAGAGCCGGTTTTCGTAATTAATTCACTATCTGGAAAATCTTTGCTTCTAAAAGTGATTACATACGCATATAACATCGGAGCTAATTTTACGCCTTTATGTGTTCCATCCCAACGGGTTTCTGGGTTATTACTCTGAAAAATAAGCTCACCCCATCGATTATATATTTTTATATCAAATTCTGAGATATGAGCAGAAGGAATTTCTAACACGTCATTAAAAGTATCATTATTGGCAGTAAATATTTGGGGAATAAAAAGCCTTGGTTCACAACCGTCTTTTAGCTCTGTCTGGTCTATATTTGTACATTTTGAACCATTTTCAAATACGTTGTTTACTGTTACTTTATATACACCTCCCGCATTCGCAACGATTGTAGGGCTTGCTTCTCCCGAATTCCAAGAATAGGTCGGATTAACCAAATTTTTTGCTTTAGGGTCAAGAACAGCATCTTTTCCTTCTATTATACAAGCATAGCTTAAATCAGACAAATTCAATTCTGGTGTTGGTTTTATTGTGATTAAATCTTTCACAACAACCTCCTTACATTCTTCTCTTAATGCATTGTTTATCAATGGATTATTCACAACATTACTGGCAGGAGACTTGGAATAAACTTTGGCAGTTAAAGTAACTTCATAAACACCAGATTTTTTGTAAACATGCGAAACCGTTTTCCCTGTTTTTTTATCACTTCCATCGCCAAAATCCCAAGTCAATTCTGAGTCCATCGGACTACACACCCCTTGGCTCTCAAAAATTGTTGGAAAACCCTCACAATTTCCCAAATATGTGCCTGACAAACCTTCTCCTGATTGCTTTTTTTTCGCATGGGCAATGTTGGGCAAACCATAAGCACTATTGCCACCGACATTGACACCAAATCCTTTTGAGATTGACATATATCCAACAATATTGGGGTATGTGGCGGGATTGGCACTTGTAATATTCTGATTTCCGTCTGTTATGTATGGTATAAAATTACTACCATCAATTGCCATATATATGTATTTTAGCCCACTTCCCTCTACCGGACCAGTCTGCAATGCACCAAAAGCAAATGTTTTGGATTGGTCTATTAATTTTTTGCTTGAGGCAATCACAAGAGAGTCTCCTTTATCTATCGAAAGTTGATACAAATACGAACTTTCTCCTTTAGTAGGGTCTCCTTTCAAAGTAACAAATACTTTTTTTTCATTTTCTGAAAACTCAATACCATATATTTCTGGAGGAGATGGGATTCCCAAATCGATGATTACAGCAGCATTGGCCAACTCGCCAGTATCTGGATTTCGGCTGATTATTTGAATATAGTTTTTCCCATTTTTTGAAAATACAACCCCTAATTTTTTCCCACTCCCTGAAATTCGCATATATCCAACTTTATCATTCTTTTCACCATATTTCATGCCTATTGTCTGAATTGTTTCTTTTATACCAGTCGAATCGATGCTTTGTATCAAATACTTGTTAGAATTGTTTAAATGAGAATAAACATAAAACCCTGTTTCTTTCGCATTCTTTACAGAGACCAATTGTTCGGTCGAAGTTAGAGAAATTGGTATATTTTTTTCAATTATAGCACCTTTTCCATTGTTTCTCCTAGAATCAATAATGCTGTAAGAAAGTAAGCCTGTCGATTCGTCTAAAGAATATAAATAATAATAATGGTGCGAACATTCGTAGCATGAGCTTTTTGGGACAAATGCGGACGATTGTGTAGCTGTGTTTGTCCCATTTATTTCGCTATTCGAGTAGGGGGGGATAGTTGCCAAAAGATTGTCGTCTTTATCATAAATCAATTTTCCGTCTGTATAATACAAAATATTCCCCCAACCATCAAATGCCATCGCAGCCCCCTCTGGCGATTTTAGTGGATTACTAGAGGTCGCATCTACTGGTGTATAATTTGGAAAATCAGTGCTTGTTCCTTCACCAAATAGCTCTCCCGTTTCGCTAAGCGGGTCAGGTTCTACTACAGAACCCGAATAATCTGCTTTGAACTGCAAGGTCGCCCCATTGCCGAAATACCATTTCTCACTACCTTGAGATGGAGGGTCTTGCATACAAAAAGTTACGTTTATTTGTGCCGTAAGAGAACATCCCCCATTTGCACTAAAGACCTCTACCGAATAACAGCCCGTTTTGGTCACTTCTATTGTTGGCGTTGTTTCGCCATTCGGATACCAGAGGTAAGTAACATTCGAGGGTGGTGCAGAATTTTGATATGGATTTAATTTTAGTTTTTTTCCGTCACACAAAGTCGTATCAAGGGCTACTTTTTTAAAGAAAAGTGGCTGTTGTGGCCTGGTTTCGATTTCTACTTGTTTTTTTATTATTTCAGCCACCCCATCTATTGTATGAGACAGCGTAATAGTATAAACACCCGGTGACTGATAAATATGATTGGCCTTTTGTGCATTTACAATTGTACCATCGCCCATTTCCCATTTCCAATCTTTTGCTTTTGGATTCGTATCAAAAAAATATGTCGGCTCATTACAGATTGAATTTGGTTTTTTTGAGTCGAGAGAGGGCGGATTTTCGAATACGCATCTTTTCCCTCCTATGTATTGTGCCAATGAATCAACAGTAGTAACAATACATAGAACAGCACATAAAAAAATCCTAAGATTATTGTCAATACTTCTTTTCATAATTCGTTAATAACATTAATCGAAACAAGAACATAAATAAAACGAATTTAGTACGAAATTATTGGATATTCACATTAAATTGAAAGTAGAAGATAAATGTTTGTTGATTTGGTCGATTAAAATTTAATCAAAATCATTATTTATCATTTTTTGGAACGAAATTTGTTATAACTTTAGAAAAATATTCGATGAGGATGAAAAAATATGCTATATTTATTGGTTTATTTCTAGTTGCAAACTTTCTTTGTTTTGCACAAGACCCTCAGTTTTCACAATTTTATGCCGCCCCCATTTATCAAAATCCTGCCTTCGCTGGAGGAGCTTATGCCCCAAGACTGATAGCAAATTACAGAAATCAATGGCCCGCACTCAACGCCAATTATGTTACTTCGGCTGTTTCATTCGACCATTATGTCGAGCGATTCAATAGTGGAATTGGTCTTTTGATTGTAAATGATTCCCAAGGACCTGGCAGACTAAAAAGTACAGATATTGGAGTGGTTTATTCCTATCAACTAAAATTGTCGGAAGATGCTTTTCTAAGACTTGGAGTCCAATCAAGCTTTTCTTCCAAAAATCTCAATTATTTAGGACTTACTTTCGGTGATCAGTATGATAATACAGGCTTTTTAGGCACTCCCTCTAAAGACCCTTTTGCCAACCAAACCAATTTACAAACAAAAAACAATATTGATTTTTCTGGTGGTGCATTATATTATAATTCAAAATATTGGCTTGGACTAGCGACTCATCATCTCAATCAACCCAGTTTTTCATTTCTGAAAGATGGCTTAATCCCTACTTCAACACAATCTAATGCCATTGTCCCTCGAAAAATAAGTGTGAGTGGGGGAATGAAAATAGACCTTCCAAATCCGTTCAGCTCTGCCCGAAACCTTAATAATGAGTTTTCGGTTTCTCCTACTTTTACTTACAAAAGACAAGGAAAATTTGAACAACTTGACTTGGGCTTCTATGCCACTTACTCCTCGCTTACGGCAGGTCTTTGGTACCGAGGAATTCCATTAAAAAAAGTAGGAAATACACGGACCAACCACGATGCTTTGGTTTTTTTACTTGGATATAGGCAGGATAATTTCTCAATCGGTTATAGTTATGACCTGACAATTTCGGGTTTGGGAGCGTCTTCTGGAGGCTCACATGAAATTTCCATTGCTTACCAACTAGAGAAAATAGAAACAAAAGTTTTGAACAAAAGAAGGAGAAAAGGCGAATTATCTTGTCCGAAATACTAATTTTAGTATAATATTTCGGTTTTTCGTTAATTGGTTTGGTTTTCCAAGCCTTTTTTGTTTTATATTGCAATAATATTTCAAATCAATCTTATAAACCAAACTAAAAACTTTATGGAAAAAAGCATCTGGCGAAAAAAGCCTATGTCTGCGTATGAAGCCGACATCAAAAACAACCAACTCAAACGTGTCATGGGTAAGTGGAGCCTTACGGCTATCGGAATTGGGGGAATCATTGGTGGCGGAATCTTTGTATTAACCGGAACTGCCGCTCATTTTCATGCAGGACCAGCCCTTGCATTATCATTTATTGTTGCCGGCATTGGTTGTATTTTTGCCGCACTTTGCTACTCAGAATTTGCTTCTATGCTCCCTGTAGAAGGCTCTGCTTATGCGTATGCGTATGGCACAATTGGCGAACTTTTTGCTTGGATAATCGGCTGGGGTCTTATTCTGGAATATGCCATGGGAGCCATGACCGTCGCTGTCAGTTGGTCTGGGTATTTCAATAAACTTTTACACCTTTTCGGAATAGAAATCCCCTATTATTTAAGAAATGACCCTTGGTCTGCCGCAACTTTTGCTCAGGTTAATAATTTAGAGCCTGCTTCTTTTGCCTTTAACCTTCCTGCATTTGTGATTACTTGGTTTGTTACTTGGATTTTGGTTAAAGGAATCAAAGAAGCTGCTAATACCAACAATCTAATCGTAATTCTTAAATTAGCTGCCATTATTTTTGTAATTTTAGTAGGTGCTTTTTTTATAAATGCAGACAATTGGAGTCCTTTTATTCCACAACCCGAGATGGTTATGCACGACGATGGCATAGCGAAAGAAGCTTACGGATGGAAAGGGGTGTTTAGTGGTGCTGCCGCTATCTTTTTTGCTTATATTGGCTTCGATGTCGTTTCTACTTCTGCTGGTGAAGCCATCAATCCAAAAAAGGATATTCCTTTTGCAATCATCGCTTCGTTGCTTATCTGTACTGTTTTATACATCATGGTTTCTATGGTATTGACAGGCATGATTAATTATAAAGATATTACAGGCGATGCTTTAAAAGCTCCCGTTGCATATGCTTTTGCCGCCGTTGGGCAACCTTGGGCAGTGTTTATCATTACGGCCGCAGCGACTGCTGGTCTTATTTCGGTAATGCTTGTCATGATGTTGGGACAAACCCGTGTATTTTTAGGTATGGCAAAGGATGGTTTGTTACCAAATTTCTTCAAAGAAATTCACCCAAGCTTACAAACACCTTGGAAAAGCACCATTTTGGTAGGCTTGGTCGTATCGTTGGTGGCTTCCTTTACTCCAATCGGGATTCTTAGTGATATGACAAGCTTTGGTACTCTTTTTGCATTTGCAATGGTTTGCTTGGCTGTTCTTATCTTACGTTTGAGAGAACCAAACAGAGACCGACCATTCAAAACACCGATGCTGATGCTCATTGCCCCTTTAGGAATCATCACGAACTTTGCATTAATGGCACTTTTGGACTCAAAAGCTCAAGAATTTGCTATGATATGGATGGTTTTAGGCTTTGTTATTTATTTCTTGTACAGCAGAAATAAAAGTAAGCTAAATGATGATTAATGTTATTATTAAGTATAAAAAAAGCGACTTTAAGTCGCTTTTTTTATACTTTTTCAAGACCTAATCGCCTGTCTTACCTTGATTAATTTAATCAATAATTCTTCTAATTTATCCAATGGCAACATATTTGCTCCGTCTGATTTTGCAACAGAAGGGTTGGGGTGAGTTTCAAGGAATATTCCATCAGCACCAACAGCAATAGCAGCCTTGGCAATCGTTTCTATCAAAGCAGGCTTGCCTCCAGTTACGCCAGACATCTGATTCGGCTGTTGCAATGAATGGGTGCAATCCATTACGACAGGCACATCAAAGGACTTCATTTCAATGATATTTCTATAATCTACCACTATATCCGAATAGCCAAAAGAATTGCCCCTATCCGTCAGAAATACCTCCGCCATCGGATTGATTGCTTTGACCTTCTCCACAGCAAAGCCCATTCCTGAACCATGCATGAATTGCCCTTTCTTGATGTTTACGGCCTTACCCGTATTCGCTGCTGCCACCAATAATTCAGTTTGACGACACAAAAATGCGGGAATTTGCAACACATCTACATATTTTGCAGCCAATTCCGCTTCATCTGACTCATGAATGTCCGTTATAGTTGGCACATCATAAGTTTCTCCGACTTCCTTGAGAATCGCCAATGCTTCATTATCACCAATCCCAGTAAAAGAATCTAGTTTCGTACGATTTGCTTTTCTGTATGATGCCTTGAAAATATACGGAATTTCTAAACGGTCGGTGATAGTTTTAATTTTTTCGGCAATTTCGAGTGCCATCTCACGACCTTCTACGACGCAAGGCCCAGCGATTAAGAAAAAATTGCCGGATTCCTTATTTTTTAAACGATTGATATTCAAGGTTTTTTATTTTTTAATATTTTTTATTTCAATATACAAAGGAATGATATTTTCTCGATTTATTATAAAATAATGCAACATTTAGTAGAAAAAACTAATTTTTTATTTGTTTTTTTATACACACTTTCATTCTAAAATACGCTTACAAATCCCAATTTCATTAAAAAAAATCCATGTATTTTGTTGTTTTCGTTTAAAAACGTTTTCTTTGCAATCGTTTTTCACCAAACTACAGTTCAAAATGTCAGCAATTGCATCTAAAGTAACGAAAATCATCGTTGAGAAACTCGGTGTAGATGAGTCAGAAGTAACTCCAGCAGCATCATTTACAAATGATTTAGGAGCGGACTCATTAGATACCGTAGAATTGATAATGGAATTTGAAAAAGAATTTAATGTTTCTATTCCAGACGACCAAGCTGAAAATATCCAGACTGTTGGTCAGGCTATTTCGTATTTGGAGGAGCATTCAAAGTAATCTCTCTACAAGTATAAACGGTCGAGTATTGAGTTCGTTTGCTACTATTTTTAAAAAAATAAACAAAATCGAACTCAATACCTCAATATTCGTTATTTCATTTCTTACAACAAAATATTATGGCATTCAAAAGAGTAGTAGTGACAGGGCTTGGAGCCTTAACACCTATCGGAAATACTGTCGAAGATTATTGGCAAGGATTGGTCAATGGAAAAAGTGGGGCAGCAATTATTACGAGATTTGATGCAAGTAAATTTAGAACTCAATTTGCTTGCGAAGTAAAAAACTTTGATGTGACTCAATTCATTCCTCGTCAAGATGCACGTAAGATGGATTTATTCTCTCAGTATGCACTAGTTGTAGCTGATGAAGCCATCAAAGATTCAGGAATTGACTTAGATAATATTAATAAAAATAAGGTTGGTGTGATTTGGGGTTCAGGTATTGGAGGCTTAAAAACGTTTGAAGAAGAAGTTATTAATTTTTCAAACGGTGATGGTACACCTAAATTTAATCCTTTTTTTATCCCTAAAATGATTGCAGACAGTGCGTCTGGGCAGATTTCGATAAAATATGGATTTCGTGGACCAAACTACGTCACTGTTTCTGCTTGTGCCTCTTCCAACAATGCAATCATCGATGCCATTAATTATATCAGATTAGGGAGAATCAATGTGTGTGTTTCTGGTGGCTCTGAAGCGGCTGTTACGCAAGCGGGTATTGGTGGTTTCAATGGTCTTCGTGCAATGTCTGAAAGAAACGACGACCCAGCTACTGGTTCGAGGCCTTATGACAAAGATCGAGATGGTTTTGTATTGGGTGATGGGGGTGCGGCATTGATTCTCGAAGAATACGAACATGCTGTTGCACGTGGAGCAAAAATATATTGTGAAATTATCGGTGGTGGGTTTTCATCAGATGCTTATCATATTACAGCACCTCATCCAGAAGGGGAGGGGGCATATTACTCGATGCTTGATGCCATCGAGGATGCTGGCATCAAACCAGAAGAAGTAGATTATATCAATACTCACGGAACTTCTACACCACTAGGCGATCCGCAAGAAATCAAAGCCATTGAAAGGTTATTTGGCGAGCATACATTCAACATGAGTATCAGCTCCACAAAATCAATGACTGGACACCTTTTGGGGGCTGCTGGGGCAGTAGAGTCTGTGGCGGCTATCTTGGCTATTCAGCATCAAATTGTACCACCAACAATTAATCTTTTCAATATCGACGAATCTATCGATTCCAGAATTGATTTAACACCAAATGTAGCAAAATCAAGAAAGATTGATGTAGCACTTAGTAATTGTTTTGGGTTTGGTGGGCATAATGCTACTTTAATTTTTAAGAAAATATAAATAAGACGTGTTATTTAAAGTAGGCAATTTATTTTCAGCTTTTAAAAGTAATCAATCAAAAGATATTACTTTCAAAAAATCGGTTGAGCAAATTATCGGAGCCAGACCTGGCAACCTTTTGCTTTATCAGCTTGCTTTTCGACATACCTCTGCTTCAAAAGAAACAAATATCGGCGGATTCAGAGAATCCAATGAAAGGTTAGAATATCTCGGCGATTCTGTTCTTGGAATGATTGTCGCCGAGTATTTATTCAAAAAATACCCATTTAAGGATGAAGGATTTCTTACAGAAATTCGCTCCAGAATTGTCAATCGTGAATCCCTTAATATTTTAGCCAGAAAAATTGGACTTGAAAAGCTCATTGAGTTTGATGGTCAGCGAATCGCACATAATAGAACTTCGATGTATGGAGATGCAATGGAGGCTTTAATTGGTGCGATTTATTTGGACAAAGGGTTTCGATTTACTAAGAAATTTATCTTGAAAAAGCTTCTTGCGAATTATTTTGACTTGGACACGGTTATTCAGACAAATACTAATTACAAAAGTATTTTAATCGGTTGGGCTCAGCAGGAAGGCAAAAAGGTTTCGTTTGAAATTATTCAAGAAAATGGAAAACATCACCATAAAGAATTTGTTGCCCAAGTCAATATTGATGGCGAAGCTGTGAGTAAAGGTGGGGGATGGAATAAGAAAAAAGCAGAACAGGAAGCAGCCAGAAGGGCGTGCGAGGTTCTTGGCGTAAAATCTTAATGCTTAACTAATTTTTCTATTTTTCTTCGATTAATTTTTCGTCGCTAATAATCTTATTTCATAACATATTGCCTCTCTTTTCGTTTTAATTTGTATAAAATTTTATTTTTTTAACTATGAGTAATGAAAAAATAAGCCCTTGGTCTGAAAAATGGGTCAGAATTGAAATTGATGTCGAGGGAGTCGATAACCCTCCTCATTATGAAATTTCTAATTTTGGCAGATTAAAGAGCTTTCAGAATTCCGAAAAAGGTGACATCATCAAAGGGTCTGTGATTCAAGGTTATAAATCACTCAATATCAGATTGCCAAAAGGTAAATCATTCAATCGCTATATTCATAAATTAGTTGCCTCTCATTTTGTTCCAAAAATAAGCCTGGAGCATAAATATGTCATTCATCTTGATTTTGATAAGCAAAGCAATCATTATGAAAATTTAAAATGGGTAACAAAAGACGAAATGGTTGCCCATAATAAAAATAATCCGGCGGTTATCAACAAAACCATTCCGAAACGAACAAAAAATTATAAACTGACCGAAGCCAAAGTTCGCTTGATAAAAAAAATGCTTCTAAACGAAAACAATCGTCTTAAGATGATTGCCAAGCAATTTGGTATTACGCACACACAACTCAATCGGATTCGTTCAGGCGAAAATTGGGGACACGTCAAACTTGAGGATTCTAAATCTTAATTTTTTACATTCTTTGTCTTAATGCTCGATAATCTGATATTTTTTTGTTAAAATATTAGTTATTGTCCTTAGATTTGTGAAAAATTAACCATTCATCCGATGACAACGCAATTCTTACTCCCAAAATTATTGTTTCTGGCACCTCTTTTCTGCTTGGGACAAATTAAAAATACTTGTTTAGAGTCCAAATCAACTACTTTTAAAGATGGAAAAATTACGCAAGAAACCATTAAAAAGTATAATAAATCTAATTTACTAATTGTCGAAAATAAGTCTTTTTTCAATCCAAGTATAGGAAACTATACCGAAGAAATTCTTTATACTTACGACAAAGATGGGAATAATTCGGGAGTAACTTATGCCCGAAACGGCAAGGTATTTCAAGAAAAAATAAATCAATTTAGTAAAAGTAAGAAACTCATTCAATCTGCATCCAAAATAAACAATATTCCTGCTTTTCGCTCTGTTTTATTGGCAGATAGCCTTTCAAGAGAAGATATTTATCTTGAAGAAAATGGCACCAAAGAAGGTAGTAGAGAAAAATTTACTTTTGATATTTCGGGAAATCTTCTAAGCAAAGAGCTAAAAAATGCACAAGGGAAAAGTCTTATTAAACAAACTTATTCTTACAATTCTTTAGGCAAAATTACGGTCGAAAGCTTGACAGATGCTTCAGATAATTCTGTCAAAATTACCACTTATTCCTATCATTCTTCAGGCATTCTTTTGTCAGATAAAACCACTCTCAATGGCCTTACTTTGGCGGAAACCAAATTTGTTTATGATAATAACAACAATTTGAGCAAAAAAATTAGACTAAATGGCAAAGGAATAGAGGAGTACTACCATCTTTACGAATATAATACTCAGGGAAATATTTTAAAAGAAGTTTATTTTTATGGAAATCAGCCATTATCAAGCCATCTTTACGAATATGATACTGCCGGAAATATTATCAAAGAAATTTTATTAGACCGTACTGGAAAAGTTTTTTCTGAGATTAAAAGAGAATTTATTTGCCCTTAAAACTATATTTTCATGAATCAATATACAGATTTCGTTGCAGAAATTGCACGTCTAAAAAAAGAAAAAAACGCCATTATTTTGGTTCATTATTATCAGATTCCTGAGATTCAAGACATTGCCGATTATATTGGAGATAGCTTGGGGCTTTCACAACAAGCTGCAAAAACCAATGCAGACATGATTGTATTCGCTGGGGTTCGTTTTATGGCTGAAACTGCAAAAATTCTTTCCCCTCATAAAAAGGTTTTATTGCCCGACATGAATGCTGGCTGTTCTTTGGAAGAATCTGCTCCTTATGCCGAATTTAAGGCATTTAAAGACCAACATCCTGACCACTTGGTGATTTCTTATGTAAACTGCTCTGCCGAGCTAAAAACCCTTACAGACGTTGTTTGTACAAGTAGCAATGCAGTCAAGATTGTTGAAAGTTTTCCGAAAGAACAAAAAATCATTTTTGCACCCGATAAAAACCTTGGTTCATACATCAACCGTGTAACGGGCAGAAATATGCTATTGTGGGATGGGGCGTGCATGGTACATGAGACCTTTTCAGGCAACATGATTAAAGATTTGAAAGCAAAATACCCTGCTGCCGAGGTGGTTGCCCATCCAGAAAGTGAGGAAAGCGTATTGGCTTTAGCAGACTATATCGGTTCAACCACGGGCTTATTGAAGCATGTTTTGAACAGCAAAAACCAAGAGTTTATTGTTGCTACGGAATCGGGGATTTTACACCAGATGAAAAAATCGGCACCTAATAAAACTTTTCATATTGCTCCTACTTCTAAAAATGGACACTCTTGCAACGCCTGCTCGGACTGTCCACACATGAAGCTGAATACTTTAGAAAAACTTTATTTATGCCTTAAAAACGAATCTCCTGAAATCATACTTCCATCAGAAATGATTCAAGAAGCACGCAAACCAATTGATACCATGCTTGAGCTTTCAGAGAAATTTGGCTTATAATTTTCATTCAAGCAAAAGGTTTTATTTACCTTTTGCTTGATATTTTTGAAAGTTTGTATTTTGAATTACTACATTTTTCCGCATCACAATACTCCAAATTTTTAATTCTTTTCCTTTAGTGGATAATGGTGCAGTATAAATTAATAGAGAATCTTCTATTTTTTGTATGTTCGCCTCCAATGGGACTCCTTGCTTATTTGCTTCCGAATACGCCTCAAGTACTTCTTTTTCTTTCTGAAACAGAGCATTATTGGTTGTCAAATCTTTTTCTGTCAATAACCTGATTTTGAGTTGGTATTGTTGTGTCAAGGAATCAACAAATTTATTGGTGTAATCCGAAGGCTCTTTCTGTTGTAAATACGTTTGATTGAGCGACTTTGATAATGTATCACCTATTTGATTGACCTCTGCCAATATTTGTGCCGACGAAATTCTTTTGATTTTATAGCCCTCCATCGTAGATTTTAGGGCGGAGGTGTCTAATCTTTCTGGGCTTGTACAAGCTGAAAGAGAAATTAATAGCAATGCAATTGACTTTATTTTCATAGATTTTTTTTACAAAACTACTAAATGGTCGTCTATTTGTTTTTAATTACACAAAAAAATCTTGCTACAAAGCGTAACAAGATTTTTAATATAATTTAATAATTAATCAAAATCACCCATATCCCCCTCTAAACTTATATGTACTTGCTACCTTATCAATTGCCACTATATAAGCAGCAAGTCTCATAGAAACCTCATATTTCTGAGCAGTTTTAAATACATTATCGAATGCCTCCTTCATCATTCTATCAGAACGTCTATTAATTCTATCCAATGCCCACTTGTAACCAATTCTATTTTGAACCCATTCAAAATAAGAAACTGTCACTCCCCCTGCATTTGCTAAAATATCAGGAACAACCATGATTCCTTTGTCATTTATGATATCGTCGGCACTCGCAGAAGTTGGACCATTTGCTCCCTCAACAATCAATTTTGCTTGTATTTTATGAGCATTTTCATGTGTAATGACATCTTCTTTCGCTGCTGGAATCAGCAAATCAACTCCAAGAGCAAGTAATTCTTCATTCGAAATTAAATCCGCCTCTTTGAATCCCTCCAATGTTCCATTATTATTATTTCGGTATGCTATTGCTTTTTCAACATCAATACCATTTTCATGATAATAAGCTCCCGAAATATCACTGAGTCCTTGAATTTTCACTCCTTTTTCATGCAATAATTTAGCGGCCCAAGAGCCGACATTTCCGAAACCTTGTACAGCAGCCTTTGACTTCTGAGCTTGCAAACCTAACTTTTCCATTCCTGCCAAAGCAGAAACCATTACCCCTCGGCCTGTTGCCTCTGTTCGACCCAAAGAACCACCCAAGACCAATGGCTTTCCTGTCACAACACCATTTACTGTCATTCCCTTGGCTTTTGAGTATTCATCCATCAACCAAGCCATTTCTCGTGGTCCTGTACCCATATCTGGAGCAGGAATATCTTTGTCTGGCCCAAAAGTATCAAGCATGGCAAGTGTATATGCCCGCATCAAGCGTTCTATTTCACCAGCCGACATCTCTCTAGGATTACAGGCAATTCCTCCTTTTGCCCCCCCATAAGGAATATCGATTACAGCACACTTCCAAGTCATCCAAGCCGCCAAAGCTCTTACTTCGTCTATATTTACTTCTGGGTCAAAACGAATACCCCCTTTGCTTGGTCCCAAAATAGTTGAGTGAATCACTCGGTATCCCTCAAATACTTTAATTTTTCCATCATCCATTGTTACGGGTAAGCCAACGGTTACTTGTCGGGCAGGGACTTTCAGTATATTGTACATTTCGTTGGTGATGCCCAATATTTTGGCTGCCGCATCAAAACGTTGCATCATAGACTCCAAAGGATTTTCTTTATCCTTAATTGGAGCAGGTTCTAAATAAGTCATTTTCAGAATAATATTTTGTTTTGTAAAATATTTACGAAGCAAACTTAGTCATTATTTTATTTATACTAAAATATCGAAATTTATTCCTTTTTAGAGCCTTTTGCCTGAACCGAAAATTACAATTTTATATATTTGCTTTTTTATGTTTTTCAAAAGATTTTATTGCATTTTATTAAGCAGTCTGTATTTAATTTTTTTAAAAAATTTACATAATTTTATTTTGAAAAACATTGACAACGAAGGTCTTTGCTGTATATTTGCGAAAAAATTAAAAACCATAAATTCAAATCAAATTATGGCAGCTGGGGAAGAAAAAAAACGATATTCGGAAGATGAGTTGAAAGAGTTTGAGGGTATTATCCTTCATAAACTCGAAGCAACACGCAACGAATTAAATTTTATCTTGGAAACGTTGAGCAGAAAAAACGACAATGGAACAGATTTTACTGCAAACAGTACAAAACTAATGGAGGATGGGGCAGATGTTAGTGAGAAAGAACATCTTAGCCAATCTGCTGCTAGGTTACAGAAATTTGCCCAACAACTAGAGGCGGCTTTGATTCGAATTAAAAACGGTACTTATGGAATCTGTAAGGACACTGGAAAACTAATTCCCAAAGAGCGATTGAGGGCTGTTCCACATACCCAACAAACCATTGAAGCAAAACTGAAAGCATCCTAATGTTTATTTTTTAATACCAAAAGCTCCCTGCCTCGATTCAGGGAGCTTTTTTATTTATTCCGAATCAAGGCTTGTGTCTGTAAAATTCATTCTTTTATCGTTTACATTTCGCAGAATATCAATTCTATTTATTAATTTAGCCTAAAAACATAAAAACCTTCTTCAACATGAAAAAAATTCTAGTCCTTCTATTATTCTTTTGTCGAGCTTACGCTCAGGTTTCCGATAGTTATTATTTACCTCAAGGGGTTTCTTATGACTCTCGTATTCCAACACCCGCCCAATTTTTGGGTTATCAAGTAGGAGAACAACACGTGACACCCTATGAAACTTTAATTTATATGAAAGAACTTGCCAAGCTTTCAGATAGATTTAAAATTGAAACTTATGCTAAAACATACGAAAATCGTGAATTAATTCTTATTACAGTCACTTCGCCCAAAAATCATTCAAAACTACAAGAAATCAAAAACGAACACCAAAAACTTGTCAATCCTACCTTATCTTCTACGCTGGATATTCAAAAAATGCCTTTGGTTGTGTGGATGGGCTACTCGGTACATGGCAATGAGGCAAGCGGAACCAACTCTAATTTGATAACCGCTTATTATTTGGCAGCCGCCCAAGGAACAGAAATAGACTCTTTACTTAATGAAACTATCATTCTAATTGACCCAACCATTAATCCTGACGGAGGCAATCGCTTCGCTACATGGGTAAATATCAATAAAAGCTCTCATTTGGTCAGTGATGTTAATAGCAGAGAATTTAGTGAAACTTGGCCTGGCGGTCGCTCCAATCACTATTGGTTTGATTTGAATAGAGATTGGTTATATCAACAATTGCCTGAAAGCAAAGGGCGATTGGTAAAATTTTACGAATGGAGACCCAATATTCTAACCGACCACCACGAGATGGGTTCCGCCTCTTCTTTCTTTTTTCAACCAGGCATCCCTGCCCGGACACATCCCCTAACTCCCAAAAGTAATATCGACCTTACTGTGAAGTTTGGAAAGTTTCAAGCAGCGGGTCTAGACAAAATTTCATCTGCCTATTATACCCAAGAAAATTATGATGATTTTTACTATGGAAAAGGCTCGACCCTACCCGATGTCAATGGGGCTGTCGGTATTCTTTTTGAACAAGCCTCTTCAAGAGGGCATCTTCAAGAAACTCCAAATGGACTTTTGAGTTTTCCTTTTACAATCAAAAATCAAGTCACGGCAACCTTTTCCTCCCTTCGTGCTGCCAAATCTATGCGAATCGAGCTACTCGAACACATGCGAAATTTTTACAAGGAAACACCCACAGACCCTATTAAAGCTTATATTTTTGGAGGAGGAAATGACCCTGTAAAAACTTGGGAAATGGTAAATATGCTTCAACGAAATCAGATAGATGTTTACAAGTTATCGAAAAATGAGCTTATGGACGGGGTTTCGTTTGAAAAAGAGAAGGCTTTTGCTGTTCCGACTAACCAAGCTCAACATCGCTTAATTAAATCTTTATTCGAAAAAAGAACTAAATTTGAAGATAGCCTCTTCTACGATATTTCCGCATGGTCAATTCAGTTATGTATGAATGTTCCAAGTGCCGAATCAAAACAAGCCATTAATCTTGGAGAGAAGCTTACTAAAAATGATTTCCCAAATGGCAATCTGATTGGAAACGGAAATTATGCCTACTTTTTTGAATGGGGAGGATATTTTGCTCCCAGAGCTGCTTACGAATTACTAAAAAAAGGATATTCTCTCAAAGTAGCTCAATCTTCGTTTAAAGCGATTATTGATGGCAAAGAACGATTATTTCCTATCGGAACAGTCCAAATTACAGGAACAAACCAAGAATTGTCAGAGCTACTTAAAAAACTCTCTCAAAGAGATGGCATTGATTTTTATGCCACTAACACAGGCTTAACTCCAGAAGGTATTGATTTAGGTAGCGAAAAGTTTAAAAAAATTCGCTTACCCAAAGTACTCATGATTGGCGGGCAGGGGGTTCGCTCAACGGACGCTGGAGAAGTTTGGCATCTCCTTGACCAACGAATCAATATTCCTTTAACAATCAGCGATATCGAGACCGTAAATCGTGTCAATCTTGATAAATATACCCATATAGTGATGGTAGGGGGAGCTTATTCAAAGCTTTCGGAAGATAAAATCAAAAAATTTGTACAAAATGGCGGCGTGTTAGTTGCCATGACCAATGCTTTGGAATGGGTTTCTCAGAAAAAAATTGCTGAAATTCAAATCAAACCAGAACCTAACAACGATGGAAATGGGAGCAAACGACCTTATGCCAGTCAGGAATTATTCGATGGAGCTATGGAAACAGCAGGAACTATTTTTGAGGCAAAAATCGACCAAACCCATCCCCTCTGCTATGGTTATCAGCAAGAAAAAATCGCTTTATTTAAAGATAATAACGTGTTTATAGAAGACACAAAAAATCCTTATAATACTCCATTGGTTTTTACTGCAAATCCTCTAATTGCAGGATATGTTCATCCTAAAAATGAAGCTCTAATCAAAAATTCACCTGCAGTAGTTGCTTTGAATGTTGGCAATGGCCGAGTAATCGCACTTTCAGAAAACCCAAATTTCAGGGCTTTTTGGTATGGGACGAATAAACTTTTCCTAAATTCATTGTTTTTTGGCTCAATCATTGGAGGGGGTAGGTTTGGAGAAGATGAGTAAATTGTGCCTACAAATTTTGTAGATAATGTCCTTTTTTCTACTTTAGCATATTTATTATCAATTCAATAAATTATGTCTGACTTTTTGAGAATAGGGGAGTTAAAAGAAAATTTGGTGAGATTAATTGAAGCTAAATTTGAATTAGGGAAAATATCGATTCAAGAAAAATTAGAGAGTATTGCAGTACAAATACTGTATGCTCTCTTTTTATTTATTTTATCTTTTTTGGTATTTATATTATTAAACTTATTGCTCGTCCATTCCATCAATCATCTAACGGGCAGTTTATATTGGGGCTATATCATTCTTATTCTCATTTATGCTTCTTTATTGGCTATTTGTATTTATCAGAAAAATGAGATTCTTCTTTTTATACGTAAAAAAGTGGAAAAAGCCATCGACGAACAATTACAAGAAAATCAGAAAAGACCTTAATTGTATCAAAAGTAAAATCTTTCACATAAAAATTATAAATTTGTAATTTATTAACGAATTTTCCAATCGGATATACCAATATCCAGATTTTTATAAATCCTTCATGAAATACGAAATCGTCATTGGCTTAGAAGTACATTGTCAACTTTCTACCTCTAGTAAAATTTTTGCATCAGATAAAAATAAATTTGGCAGCGAGCCTAATTCAAACATCAGTGTCATTACATTGGGGCATCCAGGGGTTTTACCCAAACTGAATAAAAAAGCAGTTGAATATGCCATTAAAATGGGTTTAGCTTGCGGTTGCGAAATTTCTAAAAATAATTATTTCGATAGAAAAAACTATTTTTATCCTGATTTGCCAAAGGGTTATCAAATTTCCCAAGATAAGTTTCCCATTTGCAAAGGAGGAACTGTAAAAATTCTTTTAAAAGAAGGTAAAAAATATCGTGAACACGAACTCCAACTTCATCACATTCATTTGGAGGAAGATGCTGGAAAATCTGTTCATGAAGGAGATGACAGCTTTACACAATTGGATTATAATCGTGCTGGCACACCATTAATCGAAATCGTTTCAGACCCTTGCATGCATAGTGCTGATGAGGCGGGTGCTTATCTAAATGAAATCAGAAAAATTGTTCGGTTTTTAGATATTTGCGATGGAAACATGGAAGAGGGTTCTATGCGGGCCGACTTGAATATTTCTTTACGACCATTTGGCTCTGATACTTTTGGAACAAAAGTTGAAATCAAGAATATGAATTCTATCAGAAACCTTCAGCGAGCAGTAGAATTCGAATATTCAAGGCAATCACAAATGCTCGATTCAGGCGAAACAATTATACAAGAAACCAGGATGTTTGATGCCGATTCGGGCAAAACTTACGGAATGCGTGTGAAAGAGACCATGAATGATTACCGCTATTTCCCTGAACCAGATTTGGCTCCTTTACGTATTTCTGATGAATGGCTTGCGGAAGTTTCAAGTACCATGCCTATACTTCCCAATCAATTATTCCATGATTTCGTAAATAAATATGGATTATTGGAAGAACATGCTGTGATATTGAGCGAGTCGAAAGATATTTCTGATTATTACCTCTCTACTTGCCAGTTTAGCTCGAATTATAAAGCTATTTCCAATTGGATTACTTCTACTTTGAAAGGGTACCTCAACGAGCATGACATTGATTTTTCAGACTTTAGCTTAAAACCTAAAAAGTTAGCTGAAATTATCGAATTGATTGAAAATGGAAAAATCAGTAACTCGACTGCTACGCAAAAGCTATTCCCATTGATATTGGCAAACCCCGACCTCTCGGCTATTGCGTTGGCTCAACAAAATAATTTGGTTCAAGATAGTAATTCCGATACCCTTCAATCGTTAATCGATGAGGTATTACTTGCCAACCCAGCCAAAGTTCAAGAGTATAAAAATGGCAAAAAAGGACTTTTGGGTATGTTTGTGGGCGAAATTATGAAAAAATCAAAGGGAGCTGCCGACCCAAAACTCACCAATGAATTATTACTAAAATCTTTACAATAATTTAAAGACATTACATTATTTCCTTAAATGAATACTATGAAAAATATCATTGTTGCTTTATGTTTGGTGATTAGCAGCTTAGCTTGCCAAAGCCAAAGTACTTCCCAAAAAGATTTATTGACTTTTACCATTAATGGAAAACTTAACAACAAAATTTCGGGTAAGGTTTATCTCGAAAGAATGAATGATAGAAATATTCCATTAAGGGTAGATTCTGTTGATATTTCTCCAAATTTAAGTTTTAAATTCAACGGAAAAATGGAAGAACCAGGTATCTATCAAGTAAATATTGCCGACCAACAAGTAATCGGTTTACTTTTAGATGGTGGTGAAAAGATTTCGATTATTGCA
>CAYUFZ010000001.1:60135-71920 GCA_964444025.1 uncultured Emticicia sp. | reverse complement strand
TCACCACAATTTTACTTTCATTTCCTATGGCTGCTTTCTCCAAAGCTGCTTGTATGTTATCCAGTGTCTCATAACTTGAAACTATCATGCCTGGACTAATCTTCTTGGAACGAATCAGATGAATGGTTCGACGAAAATCAAATGGATGTTTGTATATAATCGAGGGTACTATCGTTATTCCCTCTCGGGCAATTTTTAGTGGCTGAAATTCTGCTTGTTTCTCCGATAGACCAACCAAGACAATTTCCGAGCCTCTCGGAGCAGCGGCTGTTGCCAAGCTTGCAGTAAAGGCTGAGCCAGCACATTCAAATACAGTAACAACACCAGATTTCTTCCAGTTTTCTTCTAATTCCTTCGGATTTACAGGATTCTGAATAGCACTTTTAGCCCCCATGTCTGTTGCTAACTTAAGCTTTTGTTCGTTGATTTCGCTCACCACGACCGAATATCCCAAATTCAATGCCAAATGAGTTAATAATAAGCCTATTGCACCCAAGCCAATGACAGCAATGGTATCTCCTGGCAAGGCTTTTGAACTAAAAAGTGCAGCATAAGCGACACTCATTGGCTCTATCGTCACAGCATCTTCATCCGAAATATCTTCAGGAATGCTCCAAGCAAACGCTTCCGGGATATTGATATATTCTGCAAAACACCCTGCCTCATTTACTCCTATTACTCGCTTGTTTTCACAGATATTGCCTCTTCCTGATAGGCAATATTCGCAGTTTCTACACGGAATTTTGGGTTCAATCACGACTCTTTCTCCAATTTGTCTATCTTTGATGCCCTCGCCTATTTTTTCGATAAATCCCAAACCTTCATGTCCGATAATCGTCGGCCGCTCTAATGAGCGATGCCCTAAAAATAAATGAACATCCGAACCACAAATGCCCACTTTTGAAATCCTAACTCTAACTTCTCCACTTTTAGGTTCTTTCAACTTTATTTCCTTTACTTTTATTTGCTTGGCATCTTCCAAATATGCACCCTTCATACGATTGATAATTTTATTCGACAATATCCAACAAATATGGAGAATTTCCGTGTATTTAATGTCTATTTTTTAACATTTTATTGTGGATTCTTGTGAATACTTTGGAATCCTTGGCTTTCTGATATATTTTCGCAAGACGCTCTTTTTGAAATTTAACCCTAAACAATGAACTACTCCGAACTTCAGCATCGCTTTAAAGAACTCATCGATAAAAATTCAATGAGCTTCTTTCAAATCACTATTGTAGCTATCTGCTTCATTCTAAATATGAATGATGGCATTGATGTATTAGTGGTATCTTTTTCAGGTACAGATATTTCTAATGAATGGCACTTGAGTAAAACGGAATTAGGCTATATTTTCAGTGCTGGTCTTACGGGCATGATGGCAGGGGCTTTTTTGCTTGCTCCGTGGGGTGATAAAATTGGTCGTAGAAAAGTATTCATTCTTTCTCTGTCTTGCATTACATTGGGAATGCTCCTCGTATTTTTCTGTCAAAAATATACACTTTTACTGATACTAAGATTTATAACAGGCTTTGGGATTGGGGGAATTTTGCCTACAATGGCAGCTACCGCCTCGGAGTTTTCTAATAACAAATACCGAGATTTTAACGTCGGGCTAGTACAAGCAGGCTGGCCTATCGGGGCTATTTTTACGGGCTTTTTTTGTGCCTATGCTATTCCAGAATTTGGATGGAGATTTGCTTTTCTTTTTGCTGGGGGAATTTCTTTTTTGATGTTATTGGGTGTGCTGTTTTTTATGCCCGATTCTCTCGAGTTTCTTAGCAAACAACAGCCTGAAAAAGCGTTTGACAATATCAATATTTTATTAAAAAAAATGGGACATCCGGCGATTGATTCATTGCCCGAAAAACCGCAGGCTTCTTCTAAAATCCCAATCAATAATTTGTTTTCGCCAGACTACTTCAGTTCTACTATCAAGGTTTGGATTGCTATTTTTTTTGGATTTCTTACGCTTTATACGCTTATGAGCTGGGTTCCTAGCATTGCCAAAGAGGCAGGATTGCCTTTCGAAATGGCAACTTATGTGGGCATTGCCTTGAATATTGGTGCTGCTTTGGGTACTACAGGATTTGGACTCGTGGCAACGAAACGTGGTTTAAGAAAAACAGTTTTGCAATTTATGTTGATAGCCTTTACAATTATGTTAGTTTATGGAAATTTCAAGCTAAACACAAACATGATTTTTGTATTGATATTTTTGATTGGTTTTTTTGTACAAGGTGGGTTTAATGGTATTTATCCGACTATTTCTCGTGTTTATCCCAGTGAAATACGTACAACAGGAGTTGGATTCGCCATCGGGGTTGGTAGAATGGGAGCTATTTTAGGGCCTACGCTCTTTGGTCTGCTTTCTGATAACGGCTTATCGATTGCAAGTTTATTTAGTATTTTTTCAGTCCCCTTGTTAGTCACTGGCTTGATGGTATTTAGCTTAAAATCCAAGTTATTAAACTGATTTTTTTGGTGCAGTGAGATTACCTCGCTGCACCAAAAAAATTATTTTGTAGGTATTAGTACTCTTCTGACAGCACCGTCTTCACCTTGTGTTATCATTACAAACAAAGTACCTCTTTGTTTTCCAACATTAATCTGCCCAACGTACTCGCCAGAAAAATCTTTGATTTCTTCTTTGGCAACAACCGACCCTTTTAAATCCAATACTTTTATCGAAATATCTCCTTTTTCAGGGGCATGAAAACTAATATTTAATATTTCTACTTTAGGATTGTTTGGATAAACCTCAATTCCTTTGATTGTTTTAGAATTTCCCTCTAAAAATCCTTCATGAAACGCACGTATTTCAAATTTCATATCTTTTCCTGCTTTTTTCAAATGATTTCCGAACTCATCTATCCTTGGCAACTCAGGAATAAAAGGGGCATGAGGCATCCCTCTGTCAGACCAGCGAGGCATATCTTCTGGTCTTTTAGGCTTTCTTGGCTTTTTGACTATAATCACCTCTTCGTCTCCGTTATCATTATTATAGTTAAAATGGCTTTCAATACGTCTATCGTCTTCTATTCGGTACTCCGAATTTTCGTCTGTCTGAACCTCTATCCTCATCATTTTCGGCTTGTCTTTTGTACCCGTAACCACAGAATCCTTGAAGCTTTCAATCAATTTATCTTTCTCTTGTTTCGACATGCCATCCGCATTGATTACCTTTTCTTCAACGGTTTTATTTCCGTTCACATCCTTTTCTATTCGTACTCTAACCTGTTTTTTCTCTTGTGCAGATACTAAAATTGGCATTCCGAATAAGACAACTAGCAATACTTGCTGACCACGTTTTCTTAATACATTTTTCATAGTTTGATTTTTTATTTTTCTGCAATATAACGCATAATTATCCACATTCTTTTCTTAAAAAACCTTAATAAATGTTAATAAACGCTTGTTCAGCAGTACTTTTTAAAATATTTGCCATTTCGGCAACAGACGTTTGTGGCATTTCAATTGTTTTAACTTGAGATTTTTCTCGTTTATCAAGCCCATGTATGTATGTCTTGTCGTAATATACCAAAGCAATTCTAGCAGCCTCTTCAAAATTGTTTTGGTTTAGTGCCTCTAATGCGGCTTTTAGATGCTGACCTCCCAATCGTTTTCCTATTCTATTCGTTGCCATTTCTAGTTCTTCTTTTGAAAATTGAGCATATTCGTCCACCAAACGATTTACTCTCACTTCTCTATCTACCTCTGCTACCAATGTTTTCGATACTCTCATTTGAGACCATATTCCTTCAGGAATATTGCATTTCCCGATATTCCTACTTTCATCTTCTAGCCAAATTCGTCGAGATTTATCCAATATAGCCAGCTTGCTAAAAAGCATGTTTTCAAAATGTTCTGTTTGGGGTTGCGGGTTTTGCCCTAACATTCCAAAAGATGAGCCTTTGTGATTCGCTAACCCTTCTAAATCCAATACTTGTTCTCCAATTTTCTCAAGTTCACTCAAAATTTGAGTCTTTCCACTTCCCGTTTTTCCTCCCAACACTAACAAGTTTAGGGGTTGTTTGAAATAATTGAGGATATAATTTCGATACGCTTTATAGCCTCCAGTCATGGTATAGGCATTCATGCCAGCGGCACTCAATAAAGTTGCAAAACTACCGCTCCTCATTCCCCCTCTCCAGCAATGAACCAAAACCTCTCCATCAGGAGCTATTTTTTTAACTTTTTTTACAAAGCCCGAAAGTTTCGGTCCAACAATATCCAGACCCAATAAAAAAGCGGACTCTTTTCCTACTTTTTTGTAGCGTGTACCCACCTCTGCCCGTTCTGAGTTGTTGAACAAAGGAATATTTACAGCACCCACTATATGCCCTCGTTCAAACTCTCCAGGTGAACGAACATCAATCATTGGAATCTCGTTTGATTTTTCCAAGAACCTCTCGACCGCTAAGGATTTTACCATGTTAGTTTTTCAATTGACGAAGATATAGTTGTATTGTATTCTCTAAACCGTAATATAAGGCATCGCATATAAGGGCATGTCCGATAGACACTTCTAATAAATTTGGAATATTATCTTTGAAAAATTTAAGATTTTCAAGGCTCAAATCATGTCCTGCATTTAGTCCTAAACCTACTTTTTCGGCTACTTTGGCAGCTTTGATATATTTTTCAATGGCTGCTTCTCTATTTATTGGATACTCATGAGCATACGATTCCGTGTATAATTCGACTCGGTCTGTTCCAGTTTCTGCGGCGGCAGCGACCATTTCTTCATGGGCATCTACAAATATTGATACCCGACACCCCGCACTTTTAAATGTTCCAACCAAATCTATCAGTTTCTGACGATGCTTTATGGTATCCCAACCTGCATTGGACGTAATTGCATTTAGTGCGTCTGGCACCAATGTCACTTGTGTCGGTTTATTTGCTAAAACCAATTCTACAAACTTTTTTTCTGTCGGATTGCCTTCAATATTAAATTCTGTCTGAACTATTTCTTTCAAATCATAAACATCCTGATACCGAATGTGTCTCTCGTCGGGTCTTGGGTGAACCGTAATGCCTTCAGCTCCAAATTTTTCACAATCTTTTGCTACTTGAACCACATTGGGTTGATTTCCTCCTCTTGAGTTTCGCAAAGTAGCTATCTTGTTGATATTTACCGATAATTTTGTCATTTTGTTGTCCAATTTCTCCCTTTTTATTGTTTCAAAGGTATTGTTAAGTTTATTTATCTTTATTTTTAAGGTTTTTTTTCAAAAATATGCTCTAATTTTGTCAAAATTAAGAAACTATTATCGAATAATAAATTTCATATTTATTCTAATCCATTAGAATGATTGACGTTTGTATGATAAACACGAATTTTCACCATTAAATTTCAATAAAATGTCTTTAAAATCAGAAATTGACGGACAAATAAAGGCTGCCATGTTGGCAAAAGATTCTGCCAGATTAATGGCATTAAGAGATATTAAAAAATTAATTTTGTTAGAAGAAACAAAAGAAGGAGGCAATGGCGAATTGAGCAAAGACGATGAAATAAAATTATTGTCGAAAGCCGCAAAACAACGAAGAGATTCTGCCGATATTTATCGCCAACAAAATCGACCAGATTTATTAGACAAAGAATTGGCAGAATTGACAGTTATCGAAGAGTTTTTGCCTAAACAATTGACAGAAGAAGAGCTTCGTGCCAAACTTGAAGAAATTAAAATCAGAGTTGGAGCAACAAGCCCTTCAGATATGGGAAAAATCATGGGCGTTGCAACCAAAGAGTTAGCAGGCCTTGCAGAAGGTAAAGCAATCTCCGCTATGGTAAAAAGTATTTTATCCTAAAAATGCAGTTTGGAGACAGGTATCAACTAACTTTTTTGTCTTTTTTATGCTCTGTCTCCAAACTTTTTATCATTTCGTAAACGACTTGTTTACCCAAACCACCTATTATTTCTTTTGTTTTCATTATCCGAAACCCCATCTTTTGATAAAACTTAATGGCTTTTTCTTGCTTTTCCCATATTTCAAGGGATACCTCATCAAAATGATTCAAAACTGCCCACTCCATACAAAAGGTCATTAATCTACTCCCAATTTCTTCATTTTGAAAATTTTCCTCCACATAAAACCTTTCAATTTGGAGCAATCTTGAATCGAATTTACCCTGATTTAGCTTGCCTTTTTTCAATTTCGTATATGCAACTATTTCATTTCGAACTTCTACAATAAAAATCTGATTATCAGGAGAGAAGAATGCTTCTTTTATTGAATCATGGTGAAAGTGCTGAGCAACATATCTTTCTATAACATCTCTCGGACTATACTCTTGGTAAGTATCTCTAAATGTTTTTTCAACTAAATTTCTAATAGCTTCTAACTCTGTTATTTGGGCTGGTCTGAAATAATAAGTCATTATTGTTGGGACATAATGTTATGAATTACAAAACAAATAAAAAGCTTTATGAAAAAAAATCTTTTTGTTATATCTTTAATAAAATTTTATCCTAAACCTCTAATGAACTCAAAAAAACAAACCGATAGACTTTATTCTCTCGATGCTCTTCGAGGATTTGATATGTTTTGGATTATGGGCGGAGAAGATTTTTTTCATGCTTTGAGCAAAGTTTTTCCTTGTTCTACAACCATTTGGATTGCCAACCAACTTTCTCATGTATCTTGGAACGGCTTCCGTTTTTATGATTTAATCTTTCCGCTTTTTCTCTTTATTGCTGGTGTATCTACACCTTTTTCTATCGGCAAACAAGTGGAATATCAAGTAAGCAAACAAACAATAGCTTATAAAATTCTGAAAAGAGGAATGATTTTGATTTTTCTAGGCATTATTTATAACAATGGGCTAGCGATTCAGGCTATTTCTCATATTCGATTCCCAAGTGTTTTAGGAAGAATTGGTCTTGCCTATATTTTTGCTTGTCTGATTTATCTTTATGCAAACAAAACTTGGCAAATGGTTTGGTTTGTCGGTCTGCTGATTGGCTATTGGTTATTGCTAACATTAGGGGCTGCTCCGGGTTATTCTGCTGGAGATTTGACTATGCAAGGGAATGTCGTGTCTTGGCTCGATAGAAGTATTCTTCCTGGACGCTTACATTTAGGAATTCATGACCCTGAAGGTCTTTTTTCTACTATTCCTGCTATTGCGACGGGCTTGCTAGGAATTTTTGCAGGAAATTTTCTAAAAGAATCAAGTACATTTTCTCCAACTCAGAAATTCATTCGTCTGATTTTGAGTGGGTTTGTTTTTTTGATTATCGGAGGAATTTGGAATATTTATTTCCCCATCAACAAAAATCTTTGGACAAGTTCTTTCATGCTCTATGCTGGAGGATGCAGTTTGATTCTTTTAAGTATTTTTTATGCTGTTATCGATATTCTTGAATATAAAAATTGGGCTTTTTTCTTCACAGTTATCGGCATGAATTCCATTCTCATTTATATGTCTGGTGGTTTTATTGATTGGGAATACACTGCTTCAAGCATTTGTACATGGATTGGGCAACTCATCGGACAGCAATATCACGAGGTCGTACTCATTTCGGTAATTATTTTGATTAAATGGCTTTTTTTAAGATTTTTGTACCAACAACGCATTTTCTTACGAGTTTAATTTTTTATGAGAACGTTCTATCTAGTAGTTGTTTTTTTCTCTTTCTTGACCAAAGCTTGTTTGGCAACTGATGCCCCTATGTCAGGAGCGAAACCTATCAGTCATGAAATTTGGGATAATCTTTTAAAAAAACATGTTGATAATCAGGGTATTGTAGATTATGCGGGATTCAAAAAAGACATTTCAATCCTAAAATCATATTTAAACTTGCTCCAAAACAATGCCCCAAACGAACAATGGAGTAAGGATGAACAATTGGCTTTCTGGATTAATGCTTACAATGCTTTTACGGTGCAGCTAATTTTAGACCATAGTTCGAATTCTCTTAAAAGTATTAAAGATATCGGCGATAAAATAAAAATTCCTCTTGTTAATTCTCCTTGGGATATCAAATTTATTAGTATTTCGGGCAAAAAACTCGATTTGAATACGATTGAACATGGGATAATTCGAAAAAATTTTGATGAGCCTCGCATTCATTTTGCCTTGGTTTGTGCAGCAAAATCTTGTCCAAAATTGAGAAATGAGGCATTCGTTGCCTCAAAATTGTCTCGTCAATTAGACGAACAAGCCAGCGATTTTATCAACGATTCTGATAAAAATATCATTCGTGCTAAAGACCTCAAACTATCTAGTATTTTTAATTGGTATGCTGCTGATTTTGAATCTAAAATGACAATCAATCAGTGGATTAATAAATATTCCAAAACGAAAGTTTCGCCGACAGGAAAATTCAGTTTTCTTGAATATAATTGGGAGTTAAATGGAAAATTGTGATTTGGATTTAATCCAAATCACAATTTTTATTTCTTTATACATTCGTTTATTTTTACTTCAAAAACTAGCCAATCTAATTCATAGTCGGCGATTAACTCTATTCGGCTATCTTTTCTGTAAGCGATGTATTGCACCGAAAATTCATTTCCTACCGCATTAATAAAGACCCATTCTTTTCCCGTTCGGAATACTCCCTTTGCTCGATTTAAGCCTTGAGCATTTTGAAAAAATAGCTTTAATTTTGTCAAATCAAATATTTCATCATTTGAGAAAATCCATCCGCAAGTATAGATACCGAAGCCTTTCAATACTTTTTTTATAGGCTTACCAAGCTCTGGAAGTTCTTCCATTTCTTGGCTTGTATGTATATGGGGGTGAGTATGAGCATCTGGAAAGCTTGCCTTTTGAGACGATTCATGTATCAAATCCAAATATTCAATTGGAATTTTTGCTTGTTCAATAGCCGAAACTAATAATTTAGGAGGAAATAGTGAATTAGCCCAATCGATAAACTTTTCTACCAATAGTCTATCTGTTAAATCTACTTTATTCACCAAAATCACATCTGCCAAATTTATTTGGTCTTGAAAAGTTTCATGCGAACGAATTTCTTCCTTTGCCCACTTTCGGGCATCTGCCAAACAAACCGTAGCTCGTATTTCTAATATATTTTTCAGATATTGGTTTTGAAGCAAGTCAATTATTCCTGCTGGATGCCCCATTCCCGTTGGTTCTATCAATATTCTGTCTGGTTTTTGTTTTCTCAGCAAAGTTGTTAAGATAGTTTGCATGGGTAAATTCGACGTGCAACAGATACAACCACCCGCTATTTCCTTGATTATCAAGCCATCTTTCTCTTCTATCAATGTATGGTCAATCGAAACTGCTCCAAATTCATTTATAATTACTGCCCAATTTTCCGTTTTAGGTTTTTGTGATAACAAGTGCATGACTGCAGTCGTTTTCCCCACACCCAAAAAACCCGTAATAATATTAACCGGAATTTTCATTGATTGCTTAATTATCTAAAATTATAAAACTGTCCGAAATCTCATTCTCAACCTGCGGATTGACTCACTCACTCGATATTCGGACAGTTTTCTTGAAAATTATTTTTTGGTTTCTTCAAACCCCATCTCCTCGTACCATTCTTCAAATTCCTCAGGAGAGGCAGTCGGTTTTGGAGCCATATTTCTTCTAGCACGTTTTTCAGGAGCTTTGATTTCAAGAGTTTTGCTTATTTTTTCTCCGTTTATTTCAAAAACAAACTGATATTTGCCGGGTCTAAAGTAAATCTTTTTATCGTCTGCTGGTGCTAATTTTACTTCTTTTTCCTCTGCTTTTTTAGTGGAATTCAGATATTTTTCATAAACTTCTTTTTGAGTTTCGTCAATCGCTTGATTAAAGTTCAACGTATTTAAACCAGCCTCTGCGTCCTCTTCTATGGTTTTCAGGGTTATGCCATCTTCGGTCTGTACTTTCAAAGATAATTTACCCGAAGACTTTGAATAATAATTGATAGGATATTTTCTTTCTTCTGGCTCCACATATTTATCAAACATTTTACCCCAATTATTATTATAAGTGATTGTTGATAAATCATTTACATGTATGTTTTTTGCAAGCATCTCATCTGTGAGAGCCTGTAATGGTTTCACATCAGCGATATAAATTGAGCGGCCGTGCGTTCCGACAACTAGTTCGTTTTCTCGAGGATGAATCACCAAATCATGTATCGAAACATTTGGCAATCCCATGCCATTAGCATTCATAAAAGACTTTCCACGATCTATCGAAATATACAAACCATTGTCTGTTCCAACATATAGGATATTTTCATTTTTAGGGTCTTCCTTCACTACATTTATCGGTTCTGCTGGCAAATCTGAGCCTATTGGTGTCCAATTTTTGCCATAATCCTCCGATACATACAAATAAGCATTGAAATGGTCATTTCGATACGCATTTAATGAAACATATACTCTGGATTCTTTATGGTTGGATGCCGCAATTCCACTAATCCAAAGGTTTTTATCCATAATTTTTTCAAAAGAATAGCCTCCATCTTTTGAAACATACACGAGTCCATCATCTGAACCTGTATAAATTAAGCCAAATCGAATAGGTGATTCTTCAATAGTTGTCAAAGTTCCAAAAGGAACATCTCCTTCTTTCACACCTTTAGTCAAATCGCCAGAGAGTGTTTTAAAATTATCTCCCTTTTCAAGACTTCTATGAAATTTATTTGACCCAAAATATATAATATCCTGATTATGTCTCGAAATGGTTAAGGGTGCTTCCCAATTGAATCGGTATGGAGCTTCACCTAATTCACGTGGAACATCTAACCTTTTTCGTTCATTGGTTGCTTTATTAATTCTGAAATAGTTTCCAAATTGAAATCCTGCATAAACCGTATTATTATCTCTCCAATCCACTTGTACTTGCATTCCGTCTCCACCTAACAAGAATTTATATCCGTCTCCATTATCAAAAATCCCATAGTTATAATCGAACGCATTCGTTGATGAACCATACCAAACGCCATTATCTTGCAAGCCTCCGTACACATGATACGGTTTTGCCATATCTACTGATACGTGATAGAGCTGTCCAACTGGGAGAGAATTAGCTTTAAACCATGTTTTACCATCATCGTACGTAATATTAATTCCTCCATCATTTCCATTGATATAATGTTTGGAGTCTTTCGGATTGAACCAAAGTGCGTGATGATCGGAATGGACATTTTCTCTTTCAATACTTTTAAAAGATTTTCCTCCATCATCCGAACGCAAAATCGGAACACCAACAATCACGATTTTTTTATCATTTGTAGGGTCAACCCATATTTGTCCGAAATAATATCCATAAGTAAAATACACATTATCCAAGTAGTCTTCATGCGTTCTTTTCCATGTTTTTCCAGCATCTTCACTTCTATACACCTCTGCACCGCTTATTTGTGTATCGAATAAATCATCATTTCCATTATGGGTGTATTGATAAATATCTTTAACCGATGTCTTTCCTTTCCGAATTTCTTCTTTTAATGATTTTGCCGTGTATTTTTCAGGAAATCCTTCTGAATCTAAATATTCATTGATTGAGGCATCTGTTTGTGCTAAAAACTCTTCATTCGTAAGCTTTTTGAGTATTTTTTGAGTTAATTTGTTTCCCTCCTCTTTAGCTTCTTTTTTGGGTCTATTAGCCTGGTTATCCACAATGGCATACAAAATGTTAGTATTTTGTGGATAAATCGCCAATCCTATTCTTCCATTTCCATTTCCAGTTGGAAACCCAGACTCCGGCACAGAGATGAGTTGCCATGTTTCTCCTGCATCTATGCTTTTATAAATTCCCGATTCTGACCCTGACTCTACGAAATTCCATGCTTTTCTT
>CAYUFZ010000001.1:41486-60125 GCA_964444025.1 uncultured Emticicia sp. | reverse complement strand
AATGCATTCACCCAAATTAATTTTCGATCCTGATTCTTTATGCCACATGGTTGCGTATAGAATATTGGTATGAAGCGGGTCAATTTTGACATCAATAGCTCCTGTATTTTCATTGATGTATAGCGTTTGTTTCCAAGTTTTGCCACCATCGTTTGTTTTGTACATTCCTCTTTCTTTATTTTCAGAATACAGATGGCCTAAAACAGCTACCCAAACAGTATTGGGGTCTGTTGGGTGTAGAGCAATTCTTCCAATATGATGCGATTCAGGCAAGCCCAAATGCTCCCATGTTTTTCCTCCATCTAGCGATTTGTACATGCCAACACCCGAATAAGACGAACGGCTTGAATTATTTTCTCCGGTGCCAAGCCATATCGTTCGGGTTTGCCAATTCACGGCAATATCCCCAATAGTCATCACTGCTTCATTATCAAATAATGGAGTAAAAGACTGTCCATTATTGACAGTATGCCAAAGTCCACCTGAAGCATAAGCTACATAAAATTCTGATGGATTATTGGGATTCGCATCAATATCGACCACTCTTCCGCTCATTACTGTAGGGCCCACATTTTTGAATGTTAGATTTTTCAATAATGAATTTGCAATCAATTTTTTTCTTTGTTCAAAACCGTTAAGTCTTTCTGTTGCACTTGTTGCCATCGGCATGGTCTCGGCAAGAACATCTGGCTTTGTGTCACTTTTTTTCTTTTTCTGAGAAAAAACGACCATGCTCGACATTAAAAGTGCGAAAATTAGGGTTAATTTTTTTTTCATTTTAATTATTTTGATGTTTTTTATTTTAAGGTTTTATCTCAATTATTACCATATTTTCGTTTCATAATCTATCAGAATCCGGCGGCGTGTCCGTCTTTTCTCGACTCAGAAGCTCCAAAATACACTTTTCTTTCTGAGTCATATCTAATTGCCTGATAGCCACCATATTGACCTAAAGTATAGCCCACTTTATGTCCTTTTTGCATCAACCCACGTATGGTTTCATAAGGAATTCCCGACTCCATAGTAATCATTCCTACCCCTTCCATTGGTTCTCCCGTAGGTTCAGAAGAGCCGTCGTGATTTAGACGAGGAGCATCTCCTGCTTCTTGTAGATTCATTCCAAAATCAACCACGTCCATTACAATTTGAACATGCCCCATAGGCTGAAAAGCACCACCCATCACACCAAAACTCATATATGGTTGTCCATCTTTTGTTATAAACGCTGGAATAATTGTTTGAAAAGGTCGTTTGTGAGGAGCATAAGTATTGTTTTCTCCTTCTTTCAAATTATAAAGTTCTCCTCTATCTTGTAAAATAAAGCCCAAACCATCAGGCATCATACCCGAACCAAAACCACGATAATTACTTTGAATCAACGATACCATATTACCTTCTTTGTCAGCAACAGTCAAATAAATAGTATCTCCTTCTCTTAGTGCTGGGTTTCCTGCATCATAGTGAGCAGCGGCTCGGTTCAAATCAATGAATTTTCGTCTTTCTGCGGCATATTCTTTTGAGATTAAAGACTTTACAGGAATTTTAGCAAACTCTGGGTCTGCATAAAATTTTGCTCTGTCTTCAAATACTAACTTTTTTGCCTCAGTGAATAAATGTACGTGTTCTGCACTACCAAACGGAATTTTTGAAAAATCATAGCCTTCCAGAATATTCAACATTTGCAAAACCGCAATGCCTTGTCCATTAGGGGGTAATTCCCAAACGTCAAAGCCTCTATAATTAGTTGATACCGGCTCAATCCATGTAGAAGTATGGTCGGCTAAATCTTTTGCACTCAAAAAGCCTCCATTTTTTTTCATAAAAGCGTCAATTGTTTGTGCAATTTCTCCTTTGTAAAAGGCATCTCTTCCACCCTTTGCAATTTTTTCCAATGTATTTGCCAAATTTGGATTTTTGAAAATATCCCCTTTTTTAGGCACTTCTCCATTTGGATAATAATGTTCTTTGATATTCGGGAATTTTCCATACGTTTTGGGTACATTTCTAAGACTCACAGCCAATTCATCATGTACCGGAAAACCATTTCTTCCGTAGCCGATGGCGTGCGAAAGGATTTTTTCCATTGATAATTTTCCGAATTTTTTATGCAATTCAAACCAAGCATCCACACAGCCTGGTACACTTATTGGCAAAGGCCCCAAAGCGGGAATATGTGTAAGTCCTCGTTTTTTGAACTCTTCCAAAGTTAAAGAATAAGGCGAACGTCCTGAGCCGTTCAGCCCATATAATTTTTTTGTTTTAGCATCCCATACAATCGCAAACAAATCTCCTCCAATTCCATTGACATGGGGTTCCACCATTCCCTCCATCGCATTGGCGGCAATGGCGGCATCTACGGCACTCCCTCCAGCTCTTAATACCTCGATGGCAGCTTGTGTAGAAAGTGGGTGAGAGGTACAAGCCATTCCATTTTGAGCGATTACTTCGGAGCGACCCGCCCAAGTTTTTCCTGAAATTCTATCCTGAGCATGAATTACATAAGATACTGACAATAAAGCAATTAATAGTTTTTTTTTCATAGTTTAGTTTGTTTTTTTTCATAAATATATAAATTTTCAAAAGCCATTCCAACCAAAACATTGAATTATAGGTCTTTGTTTATGAAAAGGGTAGTATGCTCAGACAGAAACGTTTGTTTCGTCGTAGGGAAAAACCAGCAAACCTTGTTTTTCCCTCGACAAGCTGAGTTTCTAAAAAATTGGATTTATGAATAAATATTCTCTCTTTTTGATAGTATTTCTTTTTGTTTCTTGTCAAAAACAAGAAGAATTGACAAGCAATCCAATTTTTGGAGAGTGGAATTGGAAATACACCAAAGGAGGAATAGCGGGCTTAAGCATCACACCGACTACCGCTGGGTATCATAAAAAAATGACTTTAGACTTTAAATATAAATTTGCTTTGTTTAAAAACGGTGTCCTTGAAGATTCAGGGCGATTTGAGGTAGTTAAGGCTACCTCAATTTTCAAACAAGACCCCGACGATTTTATCAAACTTAGCAATGGTAAATCCTATGTAATTTCCGATGTTTCAGAAACCGAGCTAATTTTGAGCGACAATTTTCCAGATGGATTTTCATATTATTTTACAAAAAACTAAACCAATACAATGAAATACTTCTTAATTTATTTTACACTTATTCTAACAATGTCTTGTTCTAAGAAAGAGTCTGATACACCAATTTTAGATTCGAGCATTAGTTCAAAAAATCTAATTGGTAATTGGCAATTTAAGTCTTTTGCCAACAAGGCGGTTGTCCCTTACGAAGTAACTTTAGAAATAAAAGAAGAAGATGGAAAACTTGTCTTGAATGGTCGTTCTTCGGTTAATTTTTATTTTGCCACCATGCTTGTTAATGAGACAACCAAATCCATCAAAATCTCTGATATTGGAAGTACAAAAATGGCAGGCCCATTGGAAGCCAATCAATTTGAGTTGAAATATTTTCAATATTTAGGCACGGCAAATAAGTATTCATTTCAAGACAAAAACACCCTTATTTTAGGGTTAGCAAAACCCTCTGGGGAAATCATGATATTTGAGAAAAAATAATAAAAAAGCCCGAACTATTAAATTCGGGCTTTTTTTATTATTAAACACTTGCTGTGGCAACTTCAGGAGCGATTTTTTTCACTAAACCTTGTAATACCTTTCCAGGTCCACATTCGACAAATTCAGTTGCTCCATCTGCAACCATATTCCTGACAGATTGTGTCCATCTAACGGGAGCTGTCAATTGAGAAATCAGATTTTGTTTAATTATTTCAATATTATCAGAAGGCAAAGCATTTACATTTTGATAAATGGGGCAAATTGGCTTTGAGAACACCGTATTTTCAATTGCATTTGCCAATTCCTCTCTTGCTGGTTCCATCAATGGCGAATGGAAAGCCCCCCCTACAGGAAGTACTAAAGCCCGTTTAGCCCCCGCCGCCTTCATTTTTTCACACGCCTCATTTACAGCATCAATAGAACCAGAAATAACTAATTGTCCTGGACAATTATAGTTTGCAGCTACCACTATCCCCGACACAGAAGCACATATTTCCTCTACCACTTCGTCTGCTAAATTTAGAATCGCAGCCATTGTAGAAGGATTGATTTCACAAGCCCTTTGCATGGCATCTGCCCGTTGAGATACCAACTTTAAACCATCTTCAAATGACAAAGCCCCCGCCGCCACCAAGGCAGAAAACTCCCCCAATGAATGCCCTGCTACCATATCAGGTTTGAAATTTTCGATTGTCGATGCCAAAATCACAGAATGTAAAAAGATGGCAGGTTGGGTTACGTTGGTTTGTTTTAGCTCCTCCTCCGTTCCTTCAAACATCACTTTGGTAATCTCAAACCCCAAAATATCATTGGCTTTTAAAAATAAACTTTTAGCAGATTCCGAAGACTCGAACAGATTTTTACCCATTCCACTAAATTGAGCTCCTTGACCAGGAAAAACAAATGCTTTCATGTTAAAGTATTTAGACTATGTATATTGATAGTGATTATTTATTAATTCTGTTACTTTGATTGTAATATTTTTATTTCAATTTTATCATTGACTATCATCGCCAAAGAATACCTATCTTTAATATTCTGATAATATTTTTCAGCTTCCAATCTGCTTATAAAATCACCAACTTTGAGTTTATAACTAGGTTGGCTGTATGACAAATAAGTATTTAGTTCTGGATAATTTTGAAACAAATAAATTTTTGCTTCTTCCATTTCTTTTTTTTCATTTCCTACATATACCTGAATTCTAAATCCTGATACATATTTAATATTCTTATTTCTCGAAGCAATAGAATCAAGGGCTATCTCCAATTTTCGATTGATTTGTTGCGGAAATTGATACATTTGTTCCGTCTTTTTTTCTTTATAGCCTTTATTTTCTGTAGGCATCACAGCTATTTTATTTTCATATTTTATCCTTACCACCTCTAGGTTTTCATCATAATTTCCGATGGTAATTGGATTGCTTTTTTGGGGAGTTACTGCCCGCCCACAAGCAAAAGCAATAATTATATTTAGCCCAATCAATAAAACTTTAATAATTTGTTTTAGCATATTTTCAGCACATTTTATAGTTTAGCCGATTTACTTTGTTCAAAATTAAGAAAAATAATTTCTTACTTTTGCGAATAAAGATAAAAATTAAGAGTTTTTACATATTTTTGATTTTAAATTCATTTTTTTTATCAGAAATTCATTTTTGAATAAAAATATTTGAATTTTGCTATCATCATTTTCTATTAAATTATATATTTCAGACCCTTGCTATATTACATTTTACGACCGTTTGTTTCTTTTGTTTTATATTTTTTCATCAAGAATCGATTCATTAGTGGGCTATCAAATCTTCCTCAAAAAGGACCAGTTTTGTTGGCAGTTAATCACCCAAATTCATTTTTAGATGCTGTGATTATTGCATGTTTATTAAAAAGAAGGGTTTGGTCATTGGCAAGAGGAGACGTATTTAAAAAGAAAACTGCCAGAAACATCCTTTCGAGTTTGTTTATGCTTCCAATTCATAGAATCTCAGAAGGCAGAGAAAATATGAGTGCCAATGACAAAACCTTCAGCAGATGTTTAGGGCTATTTCAGATGGACGAAATTGTCTTGATTTTTTCGGAAGGCATTTGTAAGAACCAAAATCATTTACTCCCATTAAAAAAAGGAACGGCTCGTTTGGCTTTGTCGTCTTGGAAATCAGGAGTGCCTTTAAAGGTTATTCCTGTTGGAATTACATACAATACTTTTAATACTTTTGGTAAGGTTGTTAATATTAATATGGGAGAAGCAATCGAAGCAAATATATTCGATGTATCAACCGACGAATCAAGCTTTATTAAGCAATTTAATCAAGTATTAAGCTCCCAGATGACAGCTTTGCAAAATTGGCATTTCTCGTCGAAAAGTAGCTTCTATTCAATTATTTATTGGATAGCTTATCCATTTCAGTTGCCTATTTATTCGATTGCCTCTATACTTTCTCAAAAAATCACCAAGGGGTCTGTATTTTACGATTCGATAGTATTGGGAATAATCATAGCTTTATTACCAATTTATTGGCTTGTGTGGGGGATAATTATTTATTTCATTTGTTAAATATTTTGCTGAACTAAACAAAAAAGAAATGAACGCAACAGATTTAAAAGACCTCAAGAATATCTTATTCATAGATATTGAAACTGTTTCAGAAACAGAATACCTGAGCGACTTACCTGACAGTTTAAAGTCGCTTTGGCTAAAAAAAGCCATATATTTGAAGAATGACGAAGAATTAGATGCAGACACATTTTATTTGAAGAAAGCTGGAATTTATGCCGAGTTTGGAAAGATTATCTGCATAGGAATTGGAGGAGTTTTTGAGGATGAGTCTGGAGAACCCTCTTTGAAAGTAAAAACCATTTATCATCCATCTGAAGCCGACTTATTAACAGAATTTCGACAAATCTTGGAAAGACACAAATCTGGAAAAAATTTAAAGCTATGTGCACACAATGGCAAAGAGTTTGATTTTCCATATATTTGTCGAAGAATGTTGATGCATGGCATCGAATTACCCAAAGTACTAAAATTGTTAGGTAAAAAGTCTTGGGAAGTTCCCCATTTGGATACTTTAGAATTATGGAAATTTGGAGACTATAAGCACTACACCTCTTTAGAACTATTGGCAACCATTTTTGGAATCACAAGCAGCAAATCGGAAATGAATGGCTCACAGGTAAGTCATGTATATTATGTGGAAAAAAATATGCCAAAAATAACTAAATATTGTTCGGCTGACATAGTTGTACTCACACAGTTATATATGAAAATGAACAACTTTCCGTTAATTAAAGACGAGCATATACAAATACTTGAAAACGAATAAATAATTGTTTTATATAGGCATTTGTTTAGACTTATTGTGGTCACTTATTTAAAAAAATTAAACAGATATCAAACCAGCACTATCAATGAAAAAAAATCAAATTATTTTGTTTCTGTGCTTTATAGGCACCAACATCCAAGCTCAAATTTTAAAACCAGCCAAATGGACTATCAGTAGTTCAAAAACCAATGCCAAAGTCGGAGAGACGATAGATATCGTATTTCAGGCAAAAATTGATGATAATTGGTATATGTATTCTTCTGAATTAAAGGTGGACGGCCCTTTGCCTACTTCTGTTAATTTTACAAAAAACGAAACATTTCAGCCAATCGGAAAGCTTGTTGCGATAAAGCCAAAGGAAAAATACGATGAAATTTGGGGTGGGAAAGTTGCCTATTTTGAGCATGAGGCAAAATTCATTCAAAAAGTAAAAATTTTGAAATCAAATCCGACTATTGAAGGGAAAGTTGAGTGTCAGACTTGTACAAACAAAGACGGCAAGTGTGTCCCGAATAAAGAGAAATTCAAAATTGAAATCAAGACAAATTAAAAATAAGAACTGTCCGAAAGAAAATCTTCATGTATGAAAAAATTGGCATAAAAAATACAAGCAACTTTCGGACAGTCCTTATTATTGAGTAAAAATATGCTTTGCTAAAAATACTATTACTTGTGCCAAAGGAACTAACAAGAAAATACTTAATCCAACACCAAAAACCCTTGCCAATGCTACTTGTACAATATATTTTCTAAATACCACGTCTGATTTTTCTTTATTGATAACCTTATCTGCCATAATCCCTAAATGAGGTTCGACGACAATTAAAAACAAAACAGAGGATATCCCCGATATAAAACCATTTAAAGATAAAGAGGTGGTGCGTAAAGCAGGTGCCAAATATCCGGCATACAGACAAGAAAGAACACTGATTGTTAAAAAACCGGTTATGATGCTATTATATACCAAAATGGAAAAAGATACCCCTTCAATCGATTTTATTTTTTTCAAATTATCTAGCTTAGGTAAGGTAATTGATTGAAAAAAATGCTGAGCTGTTTTTAGCCTAAAAGACTCAAAAATAATTTTCACCAAGGAGTTTTTGGCATATACTTTTTCGACAGCCCGGTACATAAAACGTTGCATGGTTGGAATCATTAAAGCCCCAAAAATACTTCCAAAAATAGACGCTAAGTATATTTTAAAGAACAACGCATGATTGGCTTCTTTGCCACTAATAATCTCATTTTCAATTGTTTTCGCTAATAGAGGGGCTTGTAAAGTACTTGCAAACCTCGCCAACAAAAAAACAATATTATAAACCGCATAAGAAGCCGCCATTTTTTGGGTTCGAATACCCACAATTCTTACCGAAATAGCAACTATTCCAATAAAATTAATAAAAAATGTAAGAACCAAAACTGCCCCTATCACCATCATGGTTTTAATTATAATACCTATTTGTTTCAATAAAATTATTTTGAATTCGGCTAAAGCAAGTAAAAAGAAGGATTTATAATCTATTCTAATAAGAATCCATTCTTTTCGCTTCGATTTTCTTTTTCAAAATATGTAATAGACTTTCATAATATCCGTTTTGTTGAGACATAGAATTCTCTCTTATTCTTCTAAAAGCAATAATTTCATTTGATAACAGATAGTTTAATCCCAAAGACCTCACTCTATCAAACCATTCGACGAAATCACCAAATTTCACATCTGCAAACAAACCAAACCTCATAAAAGCAGTATTTTTTATCAAAATCGAAATTTTCATAAATGGAGAAGCAGGATACTCCTCAAACCTAAACCTATCCTTTTTCTCGAGCAACTCATCGCTTAAAAATTGTTTTATTTTTCCAAATACAGCATCAACGTGAGGCTCACTTTCTATTAGATTTAATTGCTTTTCTAATTTATCTTTTACCCACAAATCATCCCCATCGAGAAATGCAATATACTCCCCTAAAGACTTGCTAATTCCTAAATTAAGAACCTTTGAAAGACCAGCATTTTCTTGAGTAAAAATCCTGATTTTCTTCTGATACTTTTCTAAAATCTCAAGAGAATTGTCAGTAGATCCATCATTTATAGCAATAATCTCAAAATCTTGAAAAGTCTGACAAAGAACAGAGTCTATACATGCGTCCAAATACTGACCAACATTATAAACGGGAATGATAACACTAATTTTCATTAATAAATGTAATTATTTGGTGAGGTATTTCGCTTAACTGAGTTCCTGCCAAAAGCCTATAAGAAGGAACTTGGTTAATGAATTTTCTCATTTTTTCAATTGATTCTCTGTCAGCTCTTAAAATCCAAACCGATGAGGGAGTCAATGCTTTAAAGGATTCCGCTTGTGTACAAGAAACGATATTTGAATGTTCTTGTCCTGTAATTGTTGGAAGTAATATGGCTTTTATATCAAATTCTCGAATCATTTTTGAAGGATTTATCTCATTCATATAAATATGCCCCTTTTCTAGAGGAATCATTTCTTTATTTACAATATGTTTCATTAATTGAGGAAAATTTTCAAACTGATTCATGTTTAACTTAGCAACATTATATAGACTAAACGCCTTGCATGTATTCGAATCTACCAATAGAAAATCATCTCCTGCATATTTTAATTCTGACTCTAAAACACTTATAAGGGTACTTGTCGATTTGCCAGACCCACCCTTTCCCGTGAACAAAACCCCATTATTGGCGAGCGATAGACCCGCCGCATGACACATAAATTTAGATGTATTTCTAAACCAATAATGAAACAAAACTCTCAATGGAGCAGCACGTTCATTTGGAGGTAAATTAGAAAAATCCTCTACCCAAAAATGTATTTTACGATTTATATAATCTATCAAAAGAACAGATGGCTCATTTGAATTAAAAATATCACATTTATCAGAGGAATATCCCTCTAACTCACCAGAATATGGATTTACCGAATACCAATTTAGAATATCATCAGGAGGTCTTTCTCCAGACGATTTGGTTTCAATCAAATTTACCTCAACACAACCATCTAAAGGTGCTTGTGCTTTGAGGTGTTCAATCGCTCTCAAGTAGTCTTTCCAATCAAAATTGCCCACAATTTTGATTTCAAAAGATTGTTCGGCAATCTGATAAATATTACATTTTGTTTCCATCCTCATTTTTTTGATAAGGCCATCCTTTCAATGCCTCAACATCATGAACGGGATCAAGCATGATTAGGTCTTGCATATCATCAAAAATTTCGATGCTTAATGGGGTATAGGGTTGTTTAGAAACAAATTCCTGTGTCAGCCAGTGGTGTTCTGTTTTGTCGTTATTCTCCAATATAACAATACATTCAGATAGTAAAATATTTATCAAATCTTTAAGTTCAGACTCTAAGATTTCTGGATTAACCAAGTATTCGTTACTAATGACCTCTTTTAAATAGCCTAACGATATTGGGTGAGAAAGCAAATCCAAGACCCTCAAAATAGTACGTCCTCGCACACTATAATATTTACCCTGAGAAATATTAAGTAATACCCCCTCATCATCAAAGACTTCAAGTACAATGTTTTGTTTATCTATTCTATACATTTTTGTTATGTTTTTTAAAATTAAATATCTTTTTAAAATAAATCAAAATATATTTATTGTTACAATCTATAAAAATCTAAAGATAATGAAAGCGATACAAACATTTTGGATAAATCCGAATAAAAATAATCTATTCAATTGCGGAGGATGGATAAACAAACGATATGAGTATATTAGTTGGTCGCTCAGTTTTGCACTATTAAAAAGACAATTTTCTGAAATTATTTTATATGGTAACACTCAGGGAATAGAAATGCTTGCCAAAACATTGGGACTATCATATGATAAAATCCATTCCGTGATGGACAATCCACCAGCATTTGTGAATGATTTTTGGACTATCGGAAAATTAGCTACTTATGCCACACAAACTGAGCCATTTGTCCATGTTGATGGTGATGTGTATTGGTTTAAAAAAGCAGACACAGATATACTCAATTCAGAAATTATAGCACAAAGTCTTGAATTAGACGACCCAATGTACCATATTAATTGGAGAAATTCTGTATCGCTTCTACAAATGCCCGCTTTTCTTCAAACACCTTTTGCCAGCCGCTCAATGGCTTGTAATACGGGAATTATAGGAGGATATAATACACATTTTTTTTACGAATTTTACCAAAAAGTAGTAGATTTTTTAGAAAAAAACATAAATACTTTACGTCAAAAGAAAGAAGAATTTCCATTTTATGAAATTTACTTAGAACAAGTCCAACTTATATGCTATGCTCACTTTAAGGAAACAAATTTTAAATTCTTAAGAAAACCGGTCTTTAGAACGAATTTCGAAGATGTAACCAATTTTTTGGCACTTGAACCTAATCTCGAACCTAATTTTATACACTTGGTGGCCACATTTAAACAACGCATTCAGTATTGTAATCAGATGGAATATTGGTTAAGCAAAATTTGGCCAGAGCAACTCGAAAAAATCAACCATCTTTGTCTATCCAACGAAAAATTAAGAAACGAATATCGTATCCTGCTTGACCCCATAGCCGAAAAACAGTTGCCTAAGGCAGAGTATTTGTTTGTTTCCTCTAAAGATGTTTTGCAAATGCCCTATCTTCGTACCAATAAATTAATTAATAAAGTCCTTGAGCCTTTTATTGATAAAAATAACACACAAATAATAAACGCCATAAATGATGAATACATTTCTGACGCTTATACATTTGAGAGCAATAGACTTGTTTTGATTCAAAATTATTGTTCAAATACCAGTTCAGAGCTTATTTATCAACATTTTGAAGACAATCTATTCTTTTTCGCTTCAGAATTTGACAATTCTAAACATCTTAAAATTAAACGAAATATAAAAAAAACACTAAAAAGTAAGTACAATTGGTTCAATTCATTGCGGTATGACACCACGTATTACTATGATTTTCAGGTATCATCTGATGGTATTTGTTTTCAGGAGTTATTATTACCCCCGTCTATGTGTCAGTTACTTGATTTACTTTCTAGTAATATGGAAACCTCTTTTGAAAAATTATACGAAAAGTGGCTAAAAATTAGTCGATTAGAAAATAATAGAGTCAATCAAAAAAAAATCACAGAGTTAATCAAAGAACTTGTCAACCTTCAACAAATAGAAATTATTTCATAAAAGGTAAATTTTTTATATATATTTGACACCAAATGTGGACAATTCTGCACTTTGTGGACAAACATCGACACTTATCCACATTTGTTCAAAATAATCAACAAACTATCATCATGTCATCAAAAAATAATCATTTACGAACGACAACACACATCCCCGAATTAGACAATATTTATCTAGCAGCCCAACGGCTTACAGGGATTTCTGTGCATACCCCTTTGGTGCAAAATCTTAATTTTTCCGAACAATTTGGGGCTAATATTTACTTTAAGCGAGAAGACCTTCAGGTAGTACGCTCTTATAAAATAAGAGGGGCATACAACAAAATGATTAGCTTGAGCGACGAACAAAAAAGCCGTGGGGTAGTCTGTGCCAGTGCAGGCAATCATGCTCAAGGTTTGGCGTATGCTTGCCGTAAAATGCAAGTAAATGGTACGATTTTTATGCCAACAACAACTCCCCAACAAAAAATCAAACAAGTTGGTATGTTTGGCAAAGAATACATTCGGATCGAATTGGTTGGTGACACTTACGATGATGCTTTTCATGCGTCTAAAATCTTTTGTGAAGAGCATCACGCTACCTTTGTACACCCATTTGATGACTTACAGGTCATTGAGGGACAAGGCACTGTTGGACTAGAAATATTTAAGGATGCTAATTTTAAGATTGACTATTTGCTTTTTGCTATCGGGGGAGGGGGCTTGGCTTCTGGGGTATCAACAGTTTTTAGACAACTTTCTCCCAAAACTAAATTAATCGCTGTAGAACCCTTGGGTTCGCCAACAATGAAAACAGCCATCGACAATGGCGAGGTTGTTACGTTGGATGAGATTGACAAGTTTGTTGATGGAGCAGCAGTACGCCGAGCAGGAGATTTGACTTATCAGGTATGTAAAGAAAACCTGAATCACGAGATTCTTTTGATTCCAGAAGGAAAGGTTTGCTCCACAATTCTCCAGCTTTATAATGAAGAGGCAATCGTTGCCGAACCTGCAGGAGCTTTGTCTGTTGCTGCTTTGGATTTTATCAAAGAAGAAATCAGAGGGAAAAATGTTGTCTGTATCATTGGAGGAGGAAACAATGACATCACCCGAACAGAAGAGATTAAAGAGCGTTCTCTTTTGTATGAGGGTTTGAAGCATTATTTTATCATACGTTTTCCTCAAAGAGCTGGAGCGTTCAAAGAGTTTCTCAACGATGTATTGAGTCCAACCGATAATATTGTATTTTTTGAATATTCGAAGAAAACAGCCCGGGAGAGAGGACCCGCCTTGGTGGGTATTGAACTAAAACAAAAAAGCGATTTTCTGCCATTAATCACAAGAATGAATTCTTTTAATATTGAGTTTGAGTATATAAATGATAAGCCCCAACTCTTTGAGTTTTTGATTTAAGTTCTGGAATAATATTAATTTAAAGAGATGCTTTTCGTATCTTTGCATCCGAAAGCATCTCTTTACGTTATATTTTGAGCTAGGGGAGGGCTCTCATTTTGCCGTTTTGGTCTAATTTTCTAGTCGATGTATTTTATATTTATTCTTTCAATATTGGTGTGGATTTTCCAATTACACCGCAATTCAGCTTATCTTGCTGATGGGCTTATTGATTATGCTTTAAAATTTTTTGTTGGATTTACCTCAATAATTATCCCCATTGGTTTTTTATTGGGGTCTATTGGAGGCATCAATCATGTACTAAATTGGGCAATAGGTATAAATATTCTTGCCTATTTATACCATATCTTATTCAAAAAAATATCCCAAGGGGCATCGTTATTCAATCTTTTAAGTTCGCTAAGTAATGCTTTCAATGGTCTCGAAGATTGGTGGAAAACAAGCTCTATTTTCTATCGAATTATTTTTTCGATTCTATTTTTTAGTATTGTAGGAGTAAACCTTATTAATTTAATTGTTGTTTTGGTTACTTATCCAAATGAATGGGACAGTATGACTGGTCATTTGGTCAAGTGTGCCTATTATCTTCAAAACGGAAAAATCAGCCGATTAGATGGGACAACCTGGACGATTGACTTTTATCCAAACTCCTTGCCAACCTTACAAATTTTCGGGTATTTGGTTTTTGGCGAAAAGGGTTTTAAACTGATTCATTACCTTTCTTATTGGGTTTTTGTAGCTGCTTCTTATGGCATAGCCAAAAATATTTGTAATAATTTCAACAAATCTCTGTTGGTTGCTGCAATAGCCGCTTTACTACCAACAGCACTCATTCAAGCAACCACCACCGAAACCGATATTGTCTTAACAGCCTATTTATCACTATTGGTATATTTCATATCAGGGTTCAATCGCCATTCAAATGCAGTACAAATCCTATTCATTGCCATAATGACCGGAATATGGATGGGGCATAAAGTCACGTTTATTCTAATCAGCCCTTCACTGCTTCTATTTGTTGCTTATGTTATTTTCGAATCGGGAAAAAAAGTGATGCAATACCTGAAACTTTTAAGCGTTTCACTCCTCATTTCTATTTTGGTGTATGTTTTGCCAACTGGGTATATCGGAAATATTCTTCATGAAAAGACCTACACTTTAGGAAGTTTGTCTGCCCCTCGGGAAGTTATGAATTGGCATGGTGTTGAAAAATTTTCGAGAAACGAAAAAATTCAAAATACCTTCTTGAATATCGGCAGATATTCCTCAGATTTTTTACATTTGGATGGCATTAGAAATATTTCAGTTGGACAAACACTCGACTCGATATTTAGATATTTTCCGGATAAAGTTTCACGTAAACTAAACTTGGCACAGGATAGATTTTGGGTGGTTGCCCCTTTCGATTCAGCCTTTGTATTTTTCAAAGAACGTCCTTACTGGGGAGTCATTAGTTTCGGATTACTTTTACCGATAATTCTTGCTCTTTTTTGGAGTCTTTCAGGCAAAAACAAAAAGCCTAAAATATATTTTGTCTTATTATTTTCGGCCATTATTCATTTTCTATCTCTCTGTTATTCAGCTCCTTACGACCCCATCAAAGCAAGGTATTTTATGAATATGGCTGTTTGGTGTTTACCCTTACTTGTTTTTATCATTCGAGAAAAACCTTCTTTATGGTACCGAATCTATCTTTCTATTAATATAATTTTGATTGCTGTCAGTGCATTTTTAATTGTTTCCGAACGCTCCCTATATCCAATATTACACGAGCGAAATATCTTCAATTTAACCCGAATGGAACAATTGACCATCACCAGACCTGAGATTCTGAAAGCATATCAAAAATTTGATGAACTAGTCCCTCCAAATGCGATTGTCGCCTTGGGTACACAACAAGAACATGAAGATTTTGAATACCCACTTTGGGGAAAGGATTTCAAACGAAAGCTGATTCCACTCCATCCCTTCAGAAAAACCGTCAAAGCTATTCCGAGGGAAGCAGAATATTTGTTTTACTCCAAAGGTGTATTTTCGGTTCAATTGGGAGATATATTATTACAACCAGCGGCACACTCTACTACTGATACTCCGGTAGAAGAGAGTGAATTTTATCTAAGAATTTTGAAAACAAAGCAATGATAGAAGCATCCTCTCCATACAGTAAAACATTAGGCATCATGCAGCCCTATTTTTTTCCATATATTGGCTATTTTCAATTAATAAATAGGGTTGAAACCTTCGTTATTTATGACGATGTAAATTTTATTAAGAAAGGCTGGATTAATAGAAACAATATTTTGCAGAATGGGAAAGCAAGCCTTTTTACCATTCCGCTCGTCGGGGCAAGCCAAAACAAACTTATCAATGAAATCGAAGTTGAGAATTTGGGCAATTGGAGTCAAAAATTCCTCAAAACTATTGAACAATCTTATAAAAAAGCCCCCTATTTTTCGGCTATTTTTAATCTAATTCAAGAAGTGATATTCATCGATAGCAGCAATATTGCGGCATTAGCAACCAAAAGTATCCAAAAAACCTGTCGATATCTTGAAATCAATACCCAGATTATCGAGCACTCCTCTCAGTATGAAAATACAGCATTAAAAGCACAATATAGGATTTTAGATATATGTAAACAAGCACAAGCACGGCACTATATCAATCCCATTGGAGGGATTTCTATTTATGACAAGCAGTTGTTTGAAGAAAATAAAATACTCCTTAACTTTATCCGCTCAAAACCCATCATTTATCAGCAATTCAAAGGTGATTTTGTCCCTTGGCTTTCCATGATTGATGTATTGATGTTTTGCCATCCAGAAGAAATTCATCAACACTTAAATAATTTCGAACTCGTATAACATTTATCATTATGGCAAAAGTAGTTGTATTTGGTACTGAACTCATTGCAGAATTGGCACATTATTATCTTACCAATGATTCCGAACATGAAATTGTGGCATTTACCGTTAATAAAGAATTTATCAAAGCTGATACTTTTTGTGGCTTACCGGTAGTTCCATTCGAAGAAATTACTCATTTATATCCTCCTCAAGAGTATAAATTTTTTGCTCCCCTAAGCGAACGGAAGATGAACCAAGTAAGGGCTAAAGTTTATCAAGAAGTAAAAGACTTGGGATATGCTTTTATTTCATATATCAGCTCAAAAGCAACAGTCTTGACCAACCAAATTGGCGAAAATTGCTTTATTCTTGAAGATAATACCATCCAACCATTTGTTAAGATTGGTAATGATGTCGTGCTTTGGAGTGGTAATCATATCGGGCATCACAGCGAAATCAAAGACCATGTGTATTTTACTTCTCATGTGGTACTTTCGGGTAGATGCGTCGTAGGCGAATATAGCTTTTTTGGCGTAAATGCAACCATCCGAGACGGCTCAATGATTGGAGAAGGAACATTGGTTGCGATGGGTTCAAATATTACCAAACCCAAAACCGACCCTTGGAGTATTTGGAAGGGAAACCCTGCCGTAAAATCTGATGTCTCTAGTAAAAATATTAATTTATAAAAAATGGCTTGGATAAAAAAAGGATTGATTTATAAACCTTCAAACGAATTTGGCTGGAATAAATCTCATGCACATGTTATTTGTGTCGATACATCGTACGATGCTTTCGTCAGAGTTTATTATTCGACCCGTGATGCTCAAGGAAGGTGTACCCCATCATTTATGGATTTGGACAAAAATGACCTAAATAATATCATTTATATACATCCTGAACCCATTTTGGCACTTGGCTCTGCTGGTTTGTTTGATGACTGCGGCATAATGCCGACTTGGCTAATGAATCATCATAATGGAGAAAAATGGCTTTATTATATTGGTTGGACTGTCCGAAACACCATTCCTTATCATAATTCTATCGGATTGGCGACAAGCAAAGATGGGGTTCATTTTGCGAAAATGTTTGATGGGCCTGTCTTAGGGACTATCGCAACCGAACCACTTTTTACTGGCTCGGCTTGTGTACTTTTCGATGAGGGAATTTATAAAATCTGGTATTTAAGCTGTACCGAATGGCACAAGCCCCAGGAAAGTGCAATATTAGAGCCTTGTTACAACATCAAATATGCCGAATCAAACGATGGTATTCATTGGCATAGAGAAGGATTGGTTGCCATTGATTTTGAGCATCCAGACGAAGGGGGAATCTCAAGGCCTAGTGTCATTAAGTATAAAGACCATTATAAAATGTGGTTTTCTTATAGAGCCAAAGATGATTTTAGAGATAATACCGACAGAAGCTATCGCATCGGATATGCTGAATCTTTAGATGGAAAATCATGGAAAAGATTAGATAATCATGTTGGGATTGATATCAGCGAAACGGGCTGGGATTCACAAATGATAGAATATCCAATGGTTTTTGATAATAATGGCACCCTCACAATGATTTATAATGGAAATGGATTTGGAAAATCAGGATTTGGATATGCTATTTACGAAGATTAAATCGGTTTTTAATCAATTTCCCGAACCTTTGGTCGGCAATCCTATTGTCAAAGAAAAGACCAAAGTCAGTATTTGTATGATTACATATAATCATGCGGATTTTGTGTCTGTTTGTTTGGAAAATATCATTAACCAAAAAACAAATTTTGACTTTGAGCTAATCATCAGTGACGATTGCTCGACTGACGGTACTCGGGAAATCTTGACAAACTTTGCCTTAAATAATTCGGAGCTTTGCAAGGTATATCTCCATCCCTTCAATTTAAGTCAAAAATATCGTGAATATACCCCTGGAAAGCTAAATTTTTTATACGCTCTCAGCCGGTGTCGAGGCGAATATATTATATTTATTGAGGGAGATGATTATTTTTGTGATGTAGAAAAACTCCAAAAACAAGCAGATTTTCTCGACAGACATTCCGAATATTCGGCGTGTTTTCACAATGCCTTGATGAAATTTGAAGACAATTCTGGAAGGAATGATTATTTAATTAATCCTCCCAATCAGAAGGATATTATTTATTCGGAAGACTTTCTCATCGAAAAAGAAACATGGTTTATGGCAACAGCCGCCGTGATGTTTAGAAAATCGCTGATTGAAAACATGCCTTATTGGTTCGCTTTCTCTAAAAGTGGAGACATACCGATGTATGTAATCCTGACAGAGCAAGCTCCTAT
>CAYUFZ010000001.1:0-41476 GCA_964444025.1 uncultured Emticicia sp. | reverse complement strand
CGGAGACATTTGTCTGGATTAAGCTATACAGACAATACCCTTGATGCAAATTTTGTAGAAAATCGTATATTTATGTATGGAAAAATACATGAATATACTCAAAAAAAGTATAAGCATTTGCTCTTTCCGATTTTATCGGATTATTATAAAATGCTTGCCGATTGTACCCAAAATACCAATCATTCGTGGAGGAGATTCAAGGCAATGATTGCTGCTTTATACTATCAACAGCCACAATCGAAGCAAGATTGGAAAGACTTTTTCAAATCCTTGTTTACAAAATCTGTTTATGATAAGTTAATCAAAATAAAAAGATTTTTTTATTAATTTTTCTTATATTAGCCTATTCATTCAACGAAATTCTTTTTTCGTAAAAATTAATTGAATGAATAGGCTATTTTAGTCCCAAAAATTTCTCATTTTTCCAATTATTCAATCATTGATTAAAAAAATATTTTTTCAAATAAGAAATTATGTCATTATTTTTTTGTTTTTAAACGAATTAAAGAAAACAATTAATTTATTATTGTTAATTTTGTAAAAAAATATTTTTGAGTCAAAAATAAAAACTACCTCAATAATGGAACAACAAATCGTCACTAACGAACCAATCGCTTACGAGAAGATTCCGACAAAAATTTTCAAAGATTCACGAGAAGCATCTAATGCCGTGGCTCAGGAAATTGCCGCATTAATTAGAGAAAAACAACAACAAAATCGCCCATGTATTTTAGGTTTGGCGACCGGCTCTTCACCTAAGTCTGTTTATGCCGAATTAGTTCGCATGCACAGGGAAGAAGGACTCAGCTTCAAGAATGTCATTTCATTCAACCTAGATGAATATTATCCGATGGAGCCAGACTCTCTTCAGAGTTATGTCAGATTCATGAAAGAACAATTGTTTGACCTAGTAGATATCCCGAAAGAAAACTATTTTTTACCAGATGGAACAATACCAAGCAATAAAATCAAGGATTTTTGTGAGGAATACGAGCGAAAAATGGAAGCTTTAGGTGGGCTAGATTTTCAGCTCTTGGGTATTGGAGCAAATGGACACATAGGCTTTAATGAACCTGGTTCATTGATTAACTCTCGAACAAGGTTGATGATGCTCGACCATTCTACCCGTGTTGCAGCTGCTTCGGATTTTGGAGGAAGTTTGGTCAAAGTACCTAAAAAAGCCATTACTTTGGGGGTGTCCAAAATATTAAGTGCCAAACGTGTGGTATTATTGGCATGGGGAGAAAGAAAAGCTCCTGTCATTGCAGAAGCAGTCGAGGGACGTGTCACGGAGACAATTCCTGCATCTTATTTACAAACACACCCAAATACACTTTTTGTCATTGATGAGCGTGCTGCCCACGAACTCACCCGCATGCGAACACCTTGGGTTGTGGAAGATGTCGAGTGGTCGAGTAAGATGATTAAAAAAGCAGTAACCAATTTAGCTTTAACCCTCGGAAAGCCCATCTTGAAACTCACTAATAAAGATTATAACGACAATGGACTGAGTGATTTACTTGCCAGAAGTGGACAAGCTTACGAGATTAATATCGATGTGTTCAATCAACTGCAACATAGTATTTCGGGATGGCCTGGAGGGAAACCAAATGCCGATGATACCCATCGCCCAGAAAGAGCATTGCCGGCACAGAAACGTGTTATCATATTTAGTCCACACCCAGATGATGACATTATTTCGATGGGAGGAACTTTTCAAAGATTGGTGGATCAAGGACATGACGTACATGTTGCCTATCAAACTTCAGGTAATATTGCTGTTGCTGACGACGAGGCTATCAGATTTATAGATTTTGTGGTGGACTTTAATTCAAAATTTGGTATCGAGAATAAAGAAGCACAAAAACTATTTGCAGAAGCCAAAGAATTCTTGAAAACTAAAAAAGATAGTGACATCGATACCGATGCTGTCAAATACGTCAAAGGATTAATTAGACGTGGAGAAGCGAAGGCAACTTGTAGATTTGTGGGCATTCCTGACACAAATGTTCATTTCTTAGATATGCCTTTCTATGAAACAGGGAGAATTGAAAAAAAGCCTCTTAGCTCTGATGACATAGCTGTTGTAGCAAACCTGATTGAACAAGTAAAGCCGCATCAAATATATGCTGCTGGCGACTTGGCAGACCCACACGGAACGCATAAGGTTTGTTTAGATGCTATTTTTGCTGCCATCGAAAAGCTAAAACATAATAACTTCATGAAAGATTGTTGGGTTTGGTTGTATCGTGGTGCATGGGCAGAATGGGACATTCACGAAATCGAAATGGCTGTGCCTATGTCTCCTGACCAAGTTTTACAAAAGAGAATGGGGATTTTCAAACACCAATCTCAAAAAGACGGAGTTGTGTTCCAAGGAACTGATGCCCGTGAATTTTGGCAAAGGGCTGAAGAGCGAAACTCTGCAACGGCACAATTATACAACAAATTAGGTCTTGCAGAATATGAAGCGATGGAAGCATTTGTTCGTTGGAAATTCTAATAGTTGAGCGGGATTCAGCTTGTTGATAAAATTTCGTATTAAATCCCCCTAAAATGATATTCTTAGGGGGATTTATATATGATTGACGAAAAAACTAATTATTTTTTTGTAAAACTGCTTTCAGTGCTACTAAAAAGGCATCCGCTTCTTTTTGTGTTATTGCCAAACTCGGCAATAATCTCATCGTATTAGCACCAGCTACTCCTGTAAATATTTTATGTTCAAAAAGAATAGCATCTCTTATTGGAGCAACGGGTTTCTCGAACTCAATTCCTATCATTAAGCCTTTTCCCCTTAATTCCTTTATTCCAGGTATTTTTTTCAATTCAGCAAATAAATACTCACCCATCATGGAGGCATTCTCTACTAATTTTTCTTTTTTTATAATATCCAATACTGCATTGGCGGCAGCACAAGCCAAATGGTTCCCTCCGAATGTTGTGCCTAATAAACCATGTTTTGCTTGAAATTTAGGCGAAATCAATACCCCACCAATCGGGAAACCATTGCCCATTCCTTTGGCAGTCGTGATAATATCTGGTTTGATACCACCATGCTGAAAAGTGAAAAATTTACCTGAACGGCCATATCCGCACTGTACACTATCGTGAATAAATACAGCTCCAGTTTTATCACAAGCTTTGCGAATTGCTTTCATAAACTCATCGCTTGCCACATGAATACCACCTACTCCTTGTATTCCTTCTACAATAACCGCACAAGTCTCATTGTCTATTGCTTGTTTCACAGCCTCAACATCATTAAACGGCAATATTTGAACATGCTCGTCAAAATTAATAGGGGCTTTAATAGATTTATTGTCTGTTACGGCAACCGCCGCCGATGTTCTTCCATGAAACCCTTTGGCAAACGCAATGATTTTCTTTCTGCCATTGTGAAATGATGCCAATTTTAGAGCATTCTCATTGGCTTCGGCACCAGAATTAACCAAAAACAGAGAATAATCTTTCAATCCAGATAGTTTTCCGAGTTTTTCAGCCAAAGCCTCTTGAGAGGAAATTTTTACCGAATTCGAGTAAAAAGCTATATTTTTTAATTGCTGTGATATTTTTTTTACATAATATGGATGTGTATGCCCCACAGAAATAACAGCATGCCCTCCATATAAATCCAAATATTCTTGTCCATCTTTATCCCACAAATAAGAGCCCAAGGCTTTTACTGGCTCAATATCATAGAGCGGGTACACATTAAAAAGCGTCATTGTATGATTGTTAAATTGATTTTATTTTAATTCCCCTGCCAATTTATTAATATTTTTTTCTATTGAAGCAATAACTGTCTTTAAATTTGGGTCAGTCACTTTATTTTTTGCCAAATTCACATAATTTTTCGCCTCAGACAAATGTTTTTTTGCGTTTGTACCATCTCCCGCTTTCTGAAATAGCCGAGCCGATTCAAAGTAATAATTTGCCAGCTCCTGATTGGTACGGGTATTGGGCAATGCTCTTTCAAGCCATACCCTTGCTTGCGGAGCATACTTCCCATCTTTGAAGGTATTGTTGAAAAAAGTTACAAAATAAACCAAAGCCTGGGATTGCGTTTGTCCATCTGCCATATTTTTCAAAAAGGCAAACGCTTTGTCCTGCCCTTGTTCCCTCAAAATAGCGGGACATTCGATTTGCCAAGTTGCTCCAGCAACATACTGTCCTGCTCCGACAAGTTGCATGTAATGCTTTAATTTATTCACTTTCGATAATGTGTAATTAGCTGAATTTTTCTCATAAATTGCTTTTTGCACCAAAAAACCAAGAGCATTTTTTTCATTACCAGCATGCCCCAGCTCTGCCTCGTAATTTTTAGCCGTTTCGATGTGACCTAACCAATATTCGGCAAATCCATTTTCTACATCCATCAAACACTTTTTGGCAATATTCCAGCTTCCTTTGCTATTTAGTTGATTTTTTGGATAATTTTTGAATAATTCATTGGCAACCAAGATATTTTTGGCAGTATCTTGCTTGATTCTAAGCAAATAAGCCAATCCAGTAAGAACACCAATATCTCTATTTCCCGACTGAAACTTTTTCCACGACAAGCCCGATTGTTTTTCGGGACTCAGGGCATCTTTTGCATGTTGGATTAACTCTTGAGGCTCATTAATGGGGTCGGTATGATGGACAATTTCTTGCTTGGCATCAAAAAAGAAAAACATCGGAAAACTCGGCAAATATATATTTTTTTTATTCAGAAATGCTACTTGCTTGGCATCACTCAGGTTCAACTTATAATTTATAAAATTCTTATTATAAAACTTTCCTACCTCCGAATTTTTTAGTGCTGGCTCAAGAGCCATACAAACGGGACAATTGGGATGGTAGCACTCCACAAAAAGTAATTTATTAGAGGCTTTTGCTTTTTGAATAGCCATTTCGATTGTTGGCTCAAAAGCAATTCCCTGAGCAAATGTCAACTGAACACATAAAAGTAAAATTGACACGTAAAATATCTTTTTTTTCATCACATTATTGGCAGTTTAATTATTAAGTTTCACAAATCCCCCATCAATTAGATAATCACACCCTGTGATAAATGCCGCTTCATCCGAACACAAATACACCGCCAAAGAGGCAATTTCGTCTGGTTTCGCCATACGACCAATGGGCTGCGTTTTAGCCAATTTTTCAAACATAAGCTTTTCGTTTCCAGGGTAATTTTTTTTCAAAAAACCATCTACAAAAGGGGTGTGTACACGCCCAGGAGAAATGCTATTGCAACGAATATTATAGGAAAGATAATCTTTCGCTACCTGCAAAGTCATGGTATAAACAGCCCCTTTCGACATCGAGTACGCAAACCTATCTGGAATGCCAACCGTAGCCGCAACAGAAGCAAGATTCAAAATCACTCCTCCTCTATTTTTAAGGTGAGGAATCACCGCTTGAAGACAATTATAAGTTCCTTTTACATTGACACTAAACACCCTATCAAAATCTTCTTCGAGGGTATTCTCCACATTCCCTACATGAGCAATCCCAGCATTATTGACCAAAATATCAATTTTATCTTGTTTGGCTATTTTATCAACCAAAGCTTTCACCTCTTTTTGTTTTGAAATATCGATTTGATGGGCATATACCTCGCCGCCATTCGCATTGATTAAATCAGCTTCCCTTTCGGCTTGGTCAATATTCAACTCAAAAATATGCACAATAGCTCCTTGTTTGGCAAATTGCCTTACAACAGACAACCCGATTCCACTGGCACCGCCGGTAACAATCGCCACTTTATTATTCAGACGAAACATTAATGATAAGGATTATAAATGATAATGAACAAGATATTGAAACAGCTCAAAATGCCCTTATTTTATTATGAAAATTAACTTATTTCTAATATTTTTTTGATTTATAGGGCTTTTTTGAACTTTTTTCATCTCAAATTTACTTGTCAATTCCGTAACAAAAAATAAATTGCAATACATTTGTCAAAAAATAATTCAACCATTAATAAAATATCGTCCAAATGTCGATTCGTTTGCAATAATCCTATACTCAAACGATAGAAATTGGAGCAACAACCATTTATCTTTTTTTTAAATTATGCATACTGTTCTGAAACTTCATGAAAAAGACAACGTGATTGTTGCCTTACAAAACCTCAAAGCAGGAGAAATCGTTAGTTTTGAGGGAATTGATTACGAAATACAACATGATATTGATGCCAAACATAAATTCGTCACAGAAAACTTATCTGTTGGAGATGAAGTAATTATGTATGGTGTATTGGTGGGAAAAGCAACTAAAAATATCGCAAAAGGGGCTCAGATTACGACTTTTAATCTCAAGCATGAATCTGAAAATTATTCTGTTGATAAAAGACAAGCAACAGAAACCTGGAAACCTTTGGACGTATCCTCTTGGGAATCTAAAACATTTATGGGGTATCATCGCTCCGACGGTAGCGTAGGAATCAGAAACTATTGGCTCGTTGTTCCGCTCGTTTTTTGCGAAAACCGGAATATCCTCATTATGAAAGACGCTTTTGAGAGAGAATTAGGCTATGCACAACCCGAAATTTACAGAAATCAAGTTCGTGAACTTCTACAAGCCTATCAAAATAATAATTTGGAAGCCTTTGATGCCATTACACTTGCTAACCCCGAAAGCGAATCCATCAAATCGTCTCCAAAACATGTTTTTCAAAATGTAGATGGAATCAAATTCCTTACCCACGAAACTGGATGCGGAGGAACCAATCAGGATACTGATGCTTTATGCGATTTGTTTGCAGGAATGATTGTCAATCCTAATGTAGCTGGTGTGACAGTCTTGAGTCTCGGATGCCAAAAATCTCAGATAGATTATCTAAAAGAACAGGTATTCAAAAGAAATCCGAAATTTGATAGACCTATCTTGTATTTTGACCAACAAACTTATGGGACAGAACATACCATGATGTCGGATGCGATAAGAGAAACATTCAAGGGTATTGTCCAAATCAATCAACAGAACCGTCAACCCGCACCACTGAACAAACTGACGATAGGGCTCAAGTGTGGAGGCTCTGATGGATTTTCAGGAATTTCTGCCAATCCTGCTATTGGGCATTTATCCGACCTCATGGTTAGTTTGGGTGGCACAACCCTATTAGCTGAATTTCCTGAGCTTTGTGGGGTAGAACAAGAGCTTATCAATCGTTGTACAAACAAAGAGAAAGCACAAAAATTCAGCGATTTAATGAAAGAATATGCCAATCAAGCTGCCGCTGTTGGTGCAACTTTCGACATGAACCCTTCGGTTGGAAACATTAAAGATGGCCTTATCACTGATGCCATAAAATCTGCTGGAGCTGCCAAAAAAGGAGGAAATGCTCCCATTAGCGGAGTATTAAATTATACAGAGCAAGCTAGCGAATCAGGACTTCAGCTTCTCTGTACGCCTGGCAATGATGTTTTGGCAACAACCGGAATGTCTGCTTCTGGAGCAAGTATTATTTTATTTACCACAGGGTTAGGAACTCCAACTGGTAATCCTATCACGCCCACGGTCAAAATCTCTACCAATAATAAATTGGCTGAAAAAATGTCTGATATCATCGATTTTAGCTCTGGAAAAATCATCACAGGAGAAGAAACCATTGAAGAAAATGCCACATCTTTACTCGAATGGCTCATTGGTCTAGCCAATGGCGACTATCTGACTAAAGCCGAACAGCTCGGGCAAGATGATTTCATTCCGTGGAAGCGAGGGGTTAATTTATAATTATTAGCCAACAATTATGTTTTATTTGTAAAAAAAGCTAAATTGTTTGCAAATAATATACAGACGATGAAAATTGATTTTTTTGGAGCTGCACAACGTGTCACCGGGAGCAAGCATCTTTTAACTACCATTCATGGAACAAAAATTTTATTAGATTGCGGACTGACCCAAGGGATTGGAACAACCGAAGAAAATCTACACTTTGGATTCAAGCCCAAAGAAGTGGATTTTCTTGTGTTGAGCCATGCCCATATCGACCATAGTGGGCTGATTCCTCGCTTGGTAAAGAAAGGATTTCGAGGGACAATATACTGCACGGAAGGCACCAAAGATTTATGTGAAATAATGCTCCTTGACTCTGCTCATATTCAAGAAAAAGACTTGGAACGAGTAAATAAAAGGCGGCAAAAACGAAACGAAGAACCCTATGAGCTTCTTTATGATGCCGACGATGTTGCTTTGGCATTAACTCTATTCAAAACCATTGAATATGAAACTCCATTTACTATTGAGCCTGGCATTCAAGTGACATTTTACGATGCCGGACACCTTTTGGGAAGTGCGGGCGTACACATTCGGTTTGAAGAGTTTGGAACAACAAGGGCTTTGTTTTTTACTGGAGATATTGGCAGACCTAACGATAAAATACTCCGAAGCCCAGTACCTTTCCCTCAAGTAGATTATATTATTTGCGAATCTACTTATGGCAATAAAATTCATGAAGCCGAACCGGACATGAAAAAACACCTTTTGGATATCGTTTTGCATACGTGTGTCGAGAAAAGAGGCAAGCTAATTATTCCAGCCTTTGCCGTGGATAGAACGCAAGAAATCATCTATGCTCTTGACCAATTATCCCATGAGGGCAAACTCCCCAACTTGCCAGTATATATTGATAGTCCGCTATCGGTAAAGGCAACAATGGTAATCAAATCAAATGAGAATTGCTTCAATCCAGAAATTCTTGACTATATCAAACACGATGGAGATGCGTTTAATTTTAATAATTTACACTATATCAGTGATGTAAACGACTCAAAAGCATTAAATGATAGCCACGAGCCTTGTGTCATTATTTCTTCCTCAGGAATGGCCGAGGCGGGAAGAATCAAGCACCATATTGCCAATAATATAGAAAAAAAATCCACTACCATTTTGATTGTTGGATACTGCTCTCCCGATAGCTTGGGTGCGATTTTAAAAAACAAGCCCAAGCAAGTAAAAATTTTTGGAGAACCTCACGATGTAAAAGCAGAAATAGCGGTTATGGATTCATTTTCGGCACATGCAGATTATCAAGAAATCATTAGCTATTTAAACTGTCAAAATCCCTTATTAGTCAAAAAAATATTTTTAGTTCATGGAGAAATCGACAATCAAATAGCATTTAAAAACCATTTGAAAGATGCTGGTTTTTTAAATGTTTTTATTCCCAAAAAGTTCGACACCTTTGATTTGTAAATACATTGATAGTTTTTGAAAGATTCCTTCGTAATTTTACGAAAAATTTCAATAAATGATTTTAAAGATTCTATTAATAATCAAATAATTAACGGAGTCGTCTTTTTTTCAATGAAAATAGCTATTCACGGTAGAAAATTCAATATAGAGTCGGCGGCGGCCATTCAACAATTATTCGACGAATTGATGTTTAATCAAATTGAGATTCAATTGTCGGAAACTTTCAAAAGAATACTTTTACAATCGGGCATACAATTAAAGAAAGATTGTATTTATACCCAACCCGATGAAATATTTGATGCAGATTTCGCTTTTAGTTTAGGCGGAGATGGTACTTTTTTGGAGACCTTGGCTCACGTTGGAAAAAGAGAAATCCCAATTTTAGGTTTTAATTTTGGTCGATTAGGCTTTTTGGCGGCTGTTTCACAAGAAAAAATCAAACAAACCATTGCTCAATTAGTTAATCAATCTTATTCGATTGATGAGCGAACCATGATTTTTGCAGAATCCTCTACACCTTTGTTTGAATTAGGCACGAATTTTGCCTTGAATGAAATTGCGATTTCTAAAACAGATACTTCGTCAATGATTGTCATTCATGCTTACATCAATGGAGAGTTTTTGAATACTTATTGGGCAGATGGTTTAATGGTTGCTACTGCAACAGGTTCGACAGGCTATTCGTTGAGTTGTGGTGGTCCATTAGTGATGCCTCACTCAGCAAACTTTATCATTACTCCTATTTGCCCTCACAATTTATTTGTACGACCCATGATTGTGTCTGATGATAGTATTATTTCTTTTAAAGTAGAAAGTAGGAGTAATAATTTTCTTTTATCGATGGATTCACGTGCAAAAATCATAGGCACAGAAGAAGATACACTAATTACTGTCAAAAAAGCAGAATTTAAGGCAAAAATGGTCAAAATAGTAGGTGACGATTTCTTAGAAACTCTCCGACAAAAGCTAAAATGGGGCATTGACGCAAGAAATTAACAATAATACATCTCTTAAACACGTTAAATATCTAAAGCCAAGTGCTTTATATTTTTCAAATATGACGAATTATATGAAATTATTAGAGCTACCAAACAAGAAACATCTCTTCTTTGCATTGATTTTATTCTTCTCAAGCAAGAGTCATGCTCAATTCAATCTTTTTACCCAAAAAGAAAAACTCAGCCAATATTCTTCGATTGGAATTGGTGGGGGGTCTTCAAACTATTTTGGAGATTTATCTCCTTATCGATATTTTTATTATGGACTAATTACAAATGTTCGTTGGAATGCCACCATCAATTATACACGCCAACTTAATCCACAGCTGGCAGCAAGAGTCAGTTTTACGTGGGCAAGAATTGCTGGAGATGATTACACTTATTCGCAACACAACATTGTAAAATTTCAAAATGCTTTTCTACGAAATTTGCATTTCAGAAATGATATCAAAGAGTTTACTATCAGTGCTTTGTATAATATTATTCCAAATGGAAACGGGCAAAGAGGGCGATTAAAACTGAATCCTTATATTTTTGGTGGTTTTGGGTTTTATGCCCATAATCCTCAAGCAAGAGACGTGGCGAATACAATTCCTGATTTTTCAACAGGTGTTACGACATTTTCTTCATTAGGAGCTTGGACAAATCTTAAGGATAAACAAACGGCAGGAAATACCGTGGATTATTCTTTGGTGAAGCCTGTCATTCCCATAGGATTTGGTTTTAAGTATAGGATAAATAAGAGTTTTGATTTAGGGGTTGAAGGAGGGTTGAGAATTACTCCTTTCGATTATTTGGATGATGTAGGGAAAGACCCATACGTCGATCCACTCATATTAGCAGCCAACGGAAACCCTAAAAGTGCTGTTTTTGCCAACCGGGTAAATGATAACTTTGCGGCAAGTAATGGAGCAAGCAGAAAAGAGCAATTCGCACAAATTGCAAGAGACACGTACTTTTATTCGGGAAATCCAATGCCAAGTGTAGATGGAGAAAGAATTTGGGGTTTCAACACGGGTAGTGTTCGTGGAACTGCCAAATGGGATTCCTATTTACTCGGACAGGTTACCCTGCATTATATCATTAATGCACAGGCAAAGTGTCCGCCAATCAAATAATTAATCTAATTTAATATTTCGTTGATGAATTTACGCTTTCAACCCAAATTTGTTTCGATTTTATTATTGTTTCTATGCTCTTTTACTACATTTGGGCAAAAACTAGAGATTGGAGCGGGTCTTGGCATCTGTCAATACAAAGGAGATGTAATGCCTTCTTATCGAATTTTTATGGCAAGACCTGGCGGAAGCGTATTTGTTCGGTATAATGTATCTCGTGCTATTTCTGTGAAAGCACAAGGAATCGTGGGTGTTTTGCGAGGAAATGACTCACATTTAAAAAATGAAGCCTTGCATGTTGCCCGACAATATAGTTTTACCAATGTTTTCAAGGATTTTGGGCTACAAGTAGAATATAATTTTTTAAATTTCCGAACGAATCAATCACGAATTATCAGCAATTGGACACCCTACGTCTTGGCAGGAGGGGGTATCAATTCTTCGCAAATTAATGCCAAATATTGGTCTTTTAATCCAGGTAGCCCTTTCAATACTTTCTCTACCAAATCTACTCCCAATTATGTTTCTTTGGGTGTTGGATTCAAAAAACAATGGAAACAACAATGGAATTGGGGCATTGAATTTGGTACTCGATGGACAAATACAGATTTTCTTGATGGACTGGGATATTATTCTAATGGAAGCTATACCGTCAATTCGGCAGTTTCTCCAGGCTTTTCATTCCCTTATCTTCGTCAAAAGTTCAGTGTTCCCGGAACTCTATCAAAAGACATCTACTACTACACAAGTTTTTCGGTTAGTTATTTATTTTATAAAGTCCATTGCCCAAAACGATAGCCAAAACTTCACGTATTTTCATATTATTTTTATTTAAAGACTACAAATAATTAAATTTTTATCATAGTCGGTAGTTTTTTTTTACCTTTGCAGTCCTTTTGGTACACACTTATACCGAATTATCTATAATATTTATCACAAGACGATTGATACGTGAAAGAAAATATTGACATAGGCAATTTACCCACTCATATTGCCGTTATAATGGATGGCAATGGAAGATGGGCAAAACAGCAAGGAGCGATGCGTATTTTTGGGCATCATCATGGCGTAACTTCCGTACGAGATACGGTAGAAGGTTGTGTAGAATTGGGAATAAAATACCTAACACTATACACTTTTTCTACAGAAAATTGGAATAGACCAAAAATAGAAGTTGATGGGATTATGCAATTATTAATCAAGACCATCAGCGAAGAGGTTCCGAGCTTACATAAAAATAATGTTCGACTAAAAAGTATAGGAGAAATTGATGCTCTTCCAGCATCTGCCCAAAAAAAACTTTTAGATTCAATTGAACTAACCAAAAACAATACAGGTCTTACCTTAATTTTGGCATTGAGCTATAGTGGGAAATGGGAAATCGTACAAGCTACCAAACGAATAGCCGCTGAGGTAAAAGAAGGCAAGCTCAATTTGGAAGATATTTCAGAGCAAAAATTTTCTGAATATCTTGCCACAGAAGATGCCCCTGATGTAGATTTAATGATTCGAACTGGTGGCGACCATCGTATAAGCAATTACCTTTTATGGCAGCTCGCTTATGCTGAATTACACTTTTTTGATGATTTATTCTGGCCTGAATTTAGAAAAAATCATTTGTTTACAGCAATAGAAAATTATCAAAATCGAGAAAGACGATTTGGTAAAACAAGTGAACAAATTAAGCAAAAATAGTTTGCTCATTTATTTTGTATCATTATTAGCTCATACGTACTTCGTATCATCTGATAATTATTTATTTAGCATTAGAAGTCATTCTTGATTATTGAATATCTGTATCATGCGTATCCAAAAATTAGCTTTTTTTATTGTTTTTTGTTATTCTTCGACTGTTTTTGCCCAATTTCCATTAGGATTGGGAAGGAAAATCGACCAAATTAAGGAAAGTTCTATCAGCTATGAACGTCCAAAGGAATTTACTATTTCTAAAATCAGCGTTAGTGGCATTAAATTTCTTGACCCAAATACCTTGATTTCTGTATCTGGTCTGAACGTAAATGATAAAATCACTATTCCAGGTGAAAGAATCAGTACTGCCATTCGGAGATTAATGGAACAAGGAATCATTGAGGATGTTTCTATCAATGTTGTAAAAATCGAAAATGAAAGTGTAGTCTTAGACATTCATCTTCGGGAAAGACCTCGCCTCAATAAATTTGTGTTTAAAGGGGTACGGAAAGGAGAAATAGAAAGCATCAACGAAAAAGTCAAAGCCAATAAAGGGAAAGTTATTACAGACGCTCTCATTAAAAATATTCAATTGACTATCAAAAAAATATACATTGAAAAGGGATTTTTGAATACATCCGTGCAAATTAAGCAAATATCGGATACAATAAGGGCAAACAATGCTGCCTTGGTGGTGACGATAGATAAGAAAAGTCGGGTTAAAATTAATGACATTGAATTTTCGGGATTACATGATTTTCCTGATTGGAAAGTTTTGACAAAGCTAAAGTCAACAAAAATTAAAGCTCCTCTCCGAATTTTTACTCCGTCTAAATTTGTTCCTAAGAAATTTGAAGAAGATAAGGATAAATTAATCGAGTTTTATAATAAAAATGGGTATCGAGATGCCCAAATAACGACTGATTCTGTCGTTTCGGAAGATGGTAATAATATAAAATTAGTCATTAAAATCAATGAAGGAACTCGCTTTTATTACCGAAATATTTCTTGGTCGGGAAATTATTTGCGAAAGACAGCCGATTTAGAGCGAATTTTAGGAATAAAAAAGGGAGATGTTTATAACCCCGAAGAATTAAACAAAAAAATCAATGGAATCCCACAAGGCGACATCAGCTCTGCTTATATGGACGATGGCTATTTGTTTTTTAGTTGTGACCCCGTAGAAGTCGCTGTTGAAGGTGATTCGATTGACATAGAAATGAGAATCCGTGAGGGGAAACAAGCGACCATCAATAGAATTATCCTAAACGGAAATACTAAAACAAGTGACCATGTGGTGATGCGTGAAATTTTAACCAAACCCGGTCAAAAATTTAGCAAAACAGATTTAATAGAAACACAACAGACCTTGTCAAGATTGGGTTATTTTGATCCTCAAAAAATCGAACCAAAGCCAATCCCTCAATCAGATGGCTCGGTGGATATCGAATATAATGTTGAGGAAAAACCAAGTGACAACATAGAGCTTTCAGGAGGGTGGGGTGGATTACAAGGGTTTGTTGGGACATTTGGAATTGTTTTTAATAATTTTTCTGCGAGGAATGTCACAAATCTTAGCAAATGGAAGCCACTTCCTGCTGGAGATGGGCAACGTTTGGCTTTGCGTCTGCAAGCAAGTGGGCGTTTTTATCAAACGTATTCATTGTCATTTACAGAGCCTTGGTTGGGTGGTAAAAAGCCAAACTCTTTTGCTGTAAGTATTTTTCATACTTCTTCGGATAACAGAAGCTATCAGCGAGCACTCGAGCGACAATATGGGTCGGCTTATGCTTCTATTTATGGTGGAGGGAGTCTTTATTCTGGATATTTTAAAAATACCGGAGCTTCTATTACTTATGGAAAGCGTTTGAATTGGCCTGATAGGAATTTTAGCTTCAATGCTTCACTTTCTTATCAGAGATACAATGTTGATAATAGCTACTTCATTCCTGGATTCCAAAAGGGTGTTGCCAATGATATGTCTTTGGCTTTCGTGGTTTCTAGGTATAGTTTGGATAATCCTCAATTTACAAGAACAGGGTCGCAATTCTCATTAAGTGCCACCTTTAATCCTCCCTACTCGTTGTTCAGAGATGCTCCTGTAGTAGATAAATATAAATGGGTTGAAGGACACAAATGGATGTTTGATGGTGATTGGTACGCTCCTGTAATAGGTAAATTGATTTTCCATGCCAAAGCAAATATGGGATTTTTAGGAAAATATAGCTCAAGTGCCGACTTTAGTCCATTCGGAAGATTTATTTTGGGTGGTGCAGGTATGGGAATGCAAAATGCCTATAATGTCGGAGCAGACTTGATTGGTCTAAGGGGCTATGATGAAGGGGTAGTCAGAGAGCTTTCATACGCTGAAGCAGAAAAACTCAGAACAAGTGATGGCAGTGTCACGCTTAGTCGTATGGGTGGAATTATCTACAGCAAATATGCTGCTGAGCTTCGTTATCCTATCTCTCTGAATCCTCAAGCAACCATATTTGGTTTGGGATTTGTAGAGGCAGGAAATAGCTGGGGTAGCTACAAAGATTTTAATCCTTTCAAACTTCGCCGTACAGCTGGATTTGGAGCAAGAATATTTATGCCAGCGTTTGGGATGATTGGAATAGATTTTGGTAAAGGATTTGACCCAATTCCAGGAATTTCAAACCGTGGACTGAAAACGTTTACCTTTAGCATTGGGCAGCAGATTAGATAATTTTTTCAATTATTTGACTATTTAAGGAGAAATTTTGCAATTGTATTAAATTTGATATATACTTTGAATGAAAAAGATAATATTTTTACTATTTTTGGCACTTAGTTCTTTCGATTCTTTTTCGCAAAAGTTTGGATACATTGATTCTGAGTTTATCACTTCTAAAATGCCTGAATATAAAAAAGCTCAAGAAGAAATTGATAAATTTTCGGAGAAATGGATTGAGGATATTCAAACCAAATATAGCGAACTTGAAAAATTGCGTTCACAATTTCAACAAGAAGAAATATTATTGACCGAAGAAATGAAAAATGAACGTAAAAAGAATATCGAACAAAAAGAAAACGAAATCAAAGAGTTGAATAACAAAGTATTCGGATTAAATGGCTTACTTTTTTTAAAGAAAAAAGAAGTGATGAAAGAAATATTAGACGAAATATTTAAAGCGTGCCAAAAAGTTGCCCGACAAAAACAATTAATGTTTATTTTTGATAAGGCTTCTGACCTAAGCATGATTTATACCGATCCGAGGCATGATTATACTGATTATGTATTAGAAGCCATGGGCATTTCGTTGAAAGAAGATAAAAATCAAAAATCAAATAACCAAAACAAAAAATAAAGTTTCAAAATGAAGACAAAATTTTTCGCCTCATTATTCATCGCTTTGATGTTTGTAAGTATGGCAAATGCACAATCCGGAAAAATCGGATACACCAATGTTGATTATATTTTGAATAATCTTCCGGATGCAAAAGATATCGAAAACAAGCTAAAAACTGAAAAAGCTCAATATGACAAACTTTTGCAAGATAAGATTACAGCTTTTCAAACCAAATACGAAGATTATCAAAAAAATGGGGCAACCATGTCTGCGGTAATTCGTGCTGATCGTGAAAAGGAATTGCAAAGCAGCCAAACAGCTATTCAAGAGTTTCAACAAAATTCGGAAACAGCTTTACAACAAAAGCAACAACAATTGTTAGCTCCAGTTCTTGACAAAATCGACAAAACGATTAAAGATGTTGCGAAAGAAAGTGGATATACTTATGTATTTAATACTGATGCAGGTCCTGGCACAACTCCGATTTTATTGGTTGCTCCAGATGCTGATAATATTTCTGATTTAGTTTTCAAGAAATTGGGTGTTCCTGCTCCTAAAGCAGCCGCTCCTGCTGCAACTACAGCTCCAAAGAAATAATTTTTTTTAAAATATTTTTTGTCCCGGTCAATACAAACTGACCGGGATTTTTTATTTAAATAAACATATTGTTAGACAAGGTTAGTAGTTCTTGGACTACTTCTTTTCAGAATTTATATGAAGACATCTCTTCCGTTACGCAAAACTTATAAATTAAGTTGTCTGTTTGCTTCCTGCTTCGCAGAAGTCCTTGCCGTTTTTGTTTTTGTTTTTTTTCCTCACCACAGGCATAAACATGAGCCATCTCGAATTTTCAGGATGACTCATGTTTATTTAAGTTTAGAAAGCTCTGGTATCAATGTTAGAAAAATAATATCATTTTCTGTTACAAATTCTCTAATAGTTGCCATATCCTTATCATAAGAGCCTTTTCCATACAATTGCTCAAAAGAACTTTTAAGTGGGTTTGGAGAATCGAGTTCTATCCAACCGTTAGGGAACTTTCTCATAAAAAATAACTTGCCACTTCCTAGTCCTGCATTACTAAAAATAGACATCTGAATAGCTGATGTTTCAAAAGCCTTCTGATTTTTCTTCAAAATGTCTGAAAACTCTTGTGGTGGAGAGTATTGAATACTAAGTACATTAATACGTAACTTTGAAGGCCATTCTTCGATAGCTGAACTGCTTAAGTTTTTTTGATACAAAAGAATCTCTCCGCCATTTTCTTCTTCTAAATTTGGTAAAACGGTGTTCTGAAAATTTTCTTTCATTGACCAATAGACGGGAGAATTTGTGAGCGAGTCTCGTTGCTTCCATGTCAAACCTATATTGTCAAAAATAGCAATTTGATGATGATGTTTCCCACCCTCAACAAAATAAACCAAGTAATGGCTATCTCTAAATTTATTTGAGTATTTTTCCATCGAACGATAGAATTGCTTGGCTTTATTCTCTTTAATTTTATAAAAAATTTAGATTTAAAGTTTGAACTTGGGCGAGACAAATAAAGGAAAAAAGTAAAAAAGAAAAAGTGAAGCTTAATTTTTTCATGTAGTGTTTGTATTTAATATTAGAATTAGAGCTATTTGACATCAAGTAAAGAATATTTTAGCAAAAAAGATATATTTATCGACAAATGAACTAGTATTTAAGACTCTTTGCCGTATTGATAAGAGTGTATGACACTCATCAAGGTCTAAGAATTGTATGAGCAAATAGGATGCATCAATGGTGTTTTATAGGGAAAGGTATAAATAGTCTGTCAAGTTTTAAATTAGTCTTTATGGTACTAAAATAGGACTTGTAATCTAAGGCTTCTTTCATACATTTGCGAGGAATAGACCTTGTGTTTGAAAAGTATTTAATCGACTGAATAAGAGTCTCTAATGCTTTTTTAAGGTAGAGTAAACAAGATATTAATGATTAATGAAAATGGCAGACGGTACTTATTTTATCAAGGAACTTCGAGAGTTATATGACAAGCGTAAGGGGGAAATTACTGCTAAAGAAAAAGAACGATTAAAGTCATATTATGGAATTGATTCGGCTGAATTTGATGAAATTCTTTATGAATTATCGATATATAAGCCAATTACTCATACACCCAAACGACCATTAATCATTGTTTCTGCCATCATTGTTTTATTTGCATTTTTGATATTTCAAAATATTGGAAAAATCAAAAATACTATGATAGAATCTATAGCTGCTTCCTCTGAATCTAAGCAGGAAAGTGAACCCGAAAAGATGCCACAACCAGCATCAAAGAGTACAGAAACTACCTCTCAAGACGAAATACCGATAGCTCCTTCCAATCCTAACCAAACGTATAATAATTTAATCAAAGAGGCTTTATTAGCTTATGGTGATGATAAATTGGAAAAAGCTTTAGAAAAAGTAACGCTTGCTGCTATTGTAAAATCTGACTTTGGTCTCCGAAATTCGTCAGATGCAGAAAGCTTATACAGTCAAGCTTATAGTAATGGAGATTTATTGTTGGAAATGAATGACAAAAGTTTGATGCCTTTGGCAAAAATACACTTTCAAATTGCTCAACAAATAGAAGAATCGTCTGGGATTAGCCAAAAAGTTTCAAAGTGTAAATGATTACAATATGAAAAATCTTGGGGTATTTATTCTATTTTGTTTGTTTTCCATACAAGTATTTTCACAGAAAAAAGTACTTCAAACCAAGCCTAATCCCCTCGAATTAGCATTGGTGTCATTGGAAAGAGCATACTCTTCAGGTGATTATGAAAGAGCTTTTCAGCTGGCAGTTCGCTTAAATATCGCTTTAAATTCATATCAAAATAAACAAAGGGTTTTGTTGATTAAAGAGAATAGCAGAGAATTACTTAAAATCAGATATGAAGCTTATCGTGCTATTCGGGAAGGTAAATCTAAGCTTGCCAGCGAAAAATACACTCAAATTTTGGCACGCAATCCAAATGATACGAAGGCACGAGAAGACCGTGAAAAATTGTCTTTTATCACTGAATTTAAAAGGGATAATGTATTGGACAAAGCCTTATCCAATACTCAGAAAATATTTTTGGATGGAATAAATGCTTCTTCGATTGTGTCGCAAGAAGAAAGGATTGAAAAAATATTGCGGGCAAAAAAAAATTGGGTAGCCATAGCCAAAACTACTTCTGCGTATAAAAGTGAAGAAATTCAAAAAAATATATTAGCTGCAAATGAAATTGTTGATGCCGCCAACATGATTCAGCAGTATGCTAAAAATGGACAAGTACAAAAGGCAAATAAGGCTCTCATAGATTTGGAATTGAAATATCCAGAGGCTAAAGGATTTCTCGGGGGTATTGTCAAAAGTTCTGCCGAAAATAGAAAAAATTATTTTACATGGAAACACGAGGCCGAAAAAGCATTTTGTGAACAAAATTATGTTCTAGTATTAAAAAAGATAAAAGATATCAAAACCTTAGATGGATATGCAAAGGATTCATACGTAAGATTTAATGGTAGAAAATTAGATGTCGAGACAATCCTAAACGCAAAGTCCGATATTGAAAAGCTCAAATATGATTTAGGGAAAACCGACATGATTCTTGCGAATTATGAAATAATTATGCGTAAAAACCCTTGTGATAAAGACGAATATTATGAATTTGTAAAAACCAATTTTCTTAAAAATTATGGTTTTATGGCTACCTATAATACTTGTGACAATATGATTAAATATGGAATGTTATTGATAAAAATCAATGAGAAAAAGGCGGAAATAGAAGGGGTTCAGGAAAAAATAAATACATGCGATACCAAAGTACAATGTCTAGAAAAATGTAGAAATCTTTATTTGCCATCTTATCATAAGGCATTGGCTCTAAAGAATAGGGGGCAATTGAAAGAATCCAAAAATATATTGCTTTCAGGGGTGCTTTCGAGTGAATCAAAACTGATTGAATGTCATTGCGACTCAATTGTAAATTTGTCGAAATCTTTGATTATTGAGGTTGAAAAAGGCGAAAAACAACTAGCTTGTATTGAAAATGCACAGAGTGTGTTGGCTCAAACACAAATGTATAAAGACGAAAATTTACTTGAAAAAGGATTGTTAATGATTAATTCGGTGGACACCGTTTGTTTATCTACATTTCCGAAAATATTGGCAAATGTCAGACAAGAACGAAAATATATGGAATTAATGCTCAAAGAAAAAATATATACCTCATTAAGAGACAGTGCTTTAAGGCAAGAAAATCATGGATACTTCAAGGATTTATTCGCTTTGCTTCTTAAAGCCAAAGAAAATGCTCCCGATGATGCCAGGCTTGCGGGTATTAATGGGTTGATTATGGATAAATGTTGTCTGTACAAAAATATCAGCTCTACAGAAAAATCCGATCTATGCTCCATTTGTAATGAGGGTAATTGTTGCCCAGAATCGACTGTCAATACGGTAAATTTGGACTCGTCCAAAATTAATACAATTGATATTCGGTTTGGTGGATTATTGCAGAATGGCAACTTAAATATCTCCAATACAAATAATGGAGAAAGGAGTAAATTGGCTTATCCCCCTGCATTTGGTGTATTGTTGGGGGCAAAGATACAAAGGTTGAATTTTACTAAAATATATGATTGGTCTATTGGATTAGATATTTCTTATACAAAAATTGCAATTTCTAAATTTAGCAATGGTTTAGGCTATATTTCAGGAGAATATAGCCCAATGCTTGTACTATTGCCGATGGAAATGAAGTGGCATGCACGAAAAACTTACCACGAAATAGGAAGAATATTTGTTTCCACGGGGCTCTTATTGGCAAAAAATATACTTTTTAAGTATCGTTCAAATACTTCATTTGATTTAACACCTGAGCTGACGGCTCTCAATGCAGGGTACAGATTGGGAGTAGGATATGAAATTCACAAGAAAAAATCAGGTATGACACTAGAGGTTAATTATAATGGATTATTCTCCATTTATAAAAATGGAGAAATAGCCAATCGAACAAATTATAATAATTTTTCTTATATCAGTCTCGGGTTAGGTATTAGGATTAAGTAGTGCATTATAATCTCCATCGTACCACAAATTGTGGCTGTGTAGAAGGATAAAGTTGGTATTGTACTCTTGTGTTTGTCTTTGGTTTTCGAAGGGTCCAAATAAAATCTACAAGCAATAGACCGACACTGCCCCCCAACAAAATTTGGGCTTGTGTATATTTGTTTTGAGCAGCATTAAAATCAGATGTGGCTGCTGCAAGAGTCCCTTGGGAATATTGAGCTAAAAGTGTAGTAGAATTAACAGAAATTTTTTGATTCCAATTATTATTTACATAGCTTTTGTAAAGTTGTTGGGATTCTTGATAAATCTGATAACTGAAATATGTACCTGACAATCCTGCTAAAAAACCGCCTACCTTGAATAGCCTAGATACTCCTGATTGTTTTTTGCGTTTAGGGCTATAAGTATATGGCTTAGATTTGCTTTTCTCTTCTTTTGGTATTGGTGCTGGCTCTGTCTTTGGGACAAAAGGTTTGTTCTGTTTTTGTGTTACAAATATTGTTACTTTAATCTCTTCATTCAAACGAGGGGCATCGCTCCGAATATCCCAGATTATTTTTTTGTCTTTTCCCGGAAAAATATTAGTCCCAATATCTCCTTTTAAGTTTACAGCTGCTATGATTCCACTTTCTTTTCCAAATACCTGACAATAAACCGAATCTGAGAGTCGGTTATTGGATAAATTATAGTAAATATGCAGTTCTGTATTTTCCTGAACAACTCGAACATTTTCGATTATAGGGTTTTGGCTGAAACTCGGATGATTTATGAATGTATAAATGAGTAAAAAAAAGCCAAGAATACGATTTTGATTATTAATAAACATCGATGGTGTTGGTTATGCTCGAAGCCATCAGGCATCTGTTATAAAATGTTACTTTGATAGATTTGGTACTTTTTTTGTCAAATTGATAATTTACCTGAAAGGCTTCTAGTGTTTTGCCGTCAATTTCCCAAATAATGCTGATTATATCAGCATTGCTATTTAGGCTAAATGTGTATCTCAAATTGTCCAAACGGGTGATTTTTATTGTTCCACTCGGGGCAGATTTACATTTGTTGGTTTGAAAATCAAATTCTTTGTATTTTAAACAAGCACTGAGTCCGAATAAAAGAAAAACCAAGAATATGAGATTTAAGTGTTTCTTTTTCATGTTTTAATTTCCATTTTTATCTATAAAAAATATTTTCATGCCTTTTTGAACTTTGGCTTTGTATCTCTTTTCTTTGCTGAAAGATTCGGCATAATCAAAAGAACATTTGATAACAAAGTTTCCTTCTGGATTGATAAATCCCCAAAGCCCATCTTGATTGACCAACGCCAAAGCCATGCCATTTTCTAAATCAACAAAATCTTCTATTTCATAAAAAGTAGGTGGAATGATGTCCTTATCTTCATCTACATTTTTCAAGCCCCATTTATCTCCTACACGAAATGCTTGGATGATAGGATTTCGATAAACAATTTTTTTCTGTATTATTTTTTCGTCTTTTGTAAGTGTATTTTCACTTTTTTGTTCATCTTTGCAAGGCTCAATCAATACATTATTAGAGCTATTATTTGATGAATTACCAGTATAATTTCTGATAGATTGTATGGCAATTTGCCAAATATCTTTTATTTTCTGAATCTTAAGCTCTGCTATTCTGCTGCTTGGCATTTTATAAGACAAATTGGTACGAGCATCAATTCCCTCATAAATAACATCAAAAAACACTTGAAGAAATAGGTTTTGTTCGATAGGTGAATACATGATTTTGGATGTCGTGATATTTGAAAAACTTATTGTTTTTCCTTCATTCGGAAATTCTCCACTTCCTTTTCTGCCAAAATATATCCCGATATCGTTGAAATAGATATCTACTTTTTTATCTAAATTATCTTTGGCCGTGATATTCTTTGTGATAAAATCATCTTCGATAATGATTTGGTCATTCTCAAAGACGCTCAAGCCAAATTGGGATGAAAGTGTCATGTTTTCTAATAAATTAGTTCGGTCATAGGCATCTGAATCTAAAAATAGATTGTATTTATCTGCTAAATTATTGATTAATGCCAAACTTTTACGTTTGATATTTTGCTCGTCGCATACGGTTACTTTGGGCTGGGATATGCCAATCTGAGAAATAAATATATGAATTAACAAACAAGATATCTTTAATAATTTCATCATTCTAAATTGTCTTTAAGTATAATTTCTACACGTCTGTTTTTTGCTTTATTGGATTCAGTATCATTTTGCGAAACCGGAAAATCTCCTCCTAATCCTTTCCATGAAAGGCGGTCTTCTTCGATATGGTGTAGCACTAAGTATCGAAGGGAGACTTTGGCACGAAATTCGGATAGTGCTTGATTTTTTTCGGCACTTCCTACATTGTCTGTAAATCCTACTATTTGTGCTTTTATCTTTGGATTTTGTTGCATCAATATGGCAATAGTATCTAATGTCTGTTTTGCAAAATTTAATAATTCAAAATCACTTTGATTGAATTGAATGGAGTATTTGTTTTTTTGGGGAATATTTTCAAATGTTTTATCGGTCAATTTCTTAGGCTTTATCAATAGTAAGTTTAAGCCCAATTTAGTAACAAAAATGGTATCTAATTGCTTATTAAATAAGTGAAATTGTTGCCCAGCTTGTATGGAACTACAAAAATCTTTTTTTATTTTTCTAATCTTTGCCGGCTTAGTATCGTTGATATTTTCTATGTTTAATTCTTCTGTCAATGAATTGCGAATACTGAGAATAGACCTTGTTTTGGTAAGACCAACTTCGTAGGTGTTATTTTTACTATTGAGTTGATTAATATATAAATTTCCGTTATAAGATTGATACTGATTACTCTTGATTTCGAGTGCGATAATATCGTCTTCTGTCAGGGTTAGTTTTGCTGGATATTGAGGCTTAATCTCAAAGCAATCTTTAAGGCCTGTTTTAGTATAAAATAGGCACACATTTGCTTTAATGGGCAGGCTGGTATCTACATCTATAATTTTCAAATATCTAATAATCTTTTTCTTATTAATAATCGAATGGTCACTTTGTATCAACAAATCTTTTTGGGTAGCCTGCTGGTAAGGTTTATCGGCTGTTTGTTGATCTACTTCAATCAAAGGCAAGGATAAGTAGTAATCGCTTGCTTGATGATTATTGACGGGCAATTCAATGATTCTAAATTCAGGATTTCCAGAGAAAACCAAGGTTTCAACTCCTTGAGGAAGTTGAAACCTAAATTTTCCTAAAGAATCTACTTTTGCAAGTAACTTCTTGGAGAAATTACCATTACTTCCATAAATTGAACAAGCCAAAGTGCCAATGTGTTTATTGACAACTAATTCTCCGTGAATTGTGCTTTGTCCGAAAATAGGAGTATTGTTTCCAAGTAGAAATAAAGTAAAAAGTATATTCTTCCACATCATTGGTCTGATAAATAATAAATTGTTGGCTTATTGGCTTACAGATACATCGCCAAAAAGAACTTTCCATTTGGTTTGTTCTTCTCCATCCACATATTTCTGGTAGGCTTCTAATTTTACCTTATAGTTTTTTCTCACCATATCTGAATAGACTGCTTTCCCATCTGCTCGGTATCCCTGAAATGATTGTTCACCAGAGACAAGACCGTAGTAGTTGCCGTCAGAATGTTGAACAAAATTCCTAACAAATTTGAGATTAGCATATTCTATGTTGATAGAGCTATAATTCAAATTACTTAGATTTCTTAAATAGGTTTCCACAGGGATTCGTCTAGCCCCTGGTCGGTTTTTAGAGGTTACTTCAATAAATGCCCCAGGAGTGAAAAGTTTTAGAGCATTTTTTCTGGCTTCTGCTTTTTCGTATAAACTTCTAGACTTATCCCCAATCACATTGAGATAGTCTTTAAATTCTTCTACTCTTTCAATAGATGTCCTTTGATATTTTTTTTTCTCTTGCTCTGTCAGATTTGGTATTTGTTCTTCTGGTTCATCGGATATTTCTTCTGTTTCTTCTGTTTCTTCCGAGAGGTCTTCTTCATCTTCTGTTTTTACTTTTTTTCTGATGACAATCGTTTCTTCTTCTGTTTTACGTGTTTTTTTATTGTTTGTGTTGGTCACTAAATCCTCTTCTATCTCTTCTGGTTCTTTGGTTTTTATTACTTCTCGGGTAGGAGACGGCTCTATGGGTGCTGTTTTTGTGATTGTTGGTTTGGGTTCTTCTACGACTTTGGGCGGCTCAACATAGTATCTAGACGATTCAAACTTTGATGAATTATATCTCAAAATCGGCGTAATCTCCGCAATATCCCGAACAAGTTCGTGGCTTCCGTCTTTATAAATAATTGCCAAGACATTTTCTTTATTAATTGAACCTACACCTGCATTGGGTAATTTATAGTTGATTGCCTCTCCGTTGTATATAATATTACAAGCAATAATATCAAAAGGAACAGCTTTGAATATGATGTCATAATCAGGTCTTTTGCTTGACATATCACTATAGAAATCGCTTAGTTGCTTTGCGGATTCGCCTGACGAATCTGATAAATTTGAAATTACCAAATAATTCCCCCTTTCATTGAATGCCAAAAGCACTTTTTCTCTTTGAACAATTTTGATAATATTTCCCTGTAAATCATAAGAAATCTTGATTATTTTTCCATCATCAGATACCGAAAGTACTTTCCCCGTAATTTTTCCTCCGCTATTTAGGTAAAGACAAGTATTCGGTCCTTTTTCATTTTGTGCGTAAGTTATTCGCCCAAACGAAAAAATGAGAAGTAATGTAAGTAGTATTTTTTGCATATCGTAATGTGATTTACTATTTGAAATGAGTTTTAATTTTTACTTAATTTTAAATCGCCAAATCTGAAAATTTTCTTTTTTTGCTCCTCGGTCAGATGAAAAGTAAATGAAATCGTTGATTGTCCAGTGTGGGGCAAAATCTGATGATTTATTAAAAGTGTGTTGTCTTAAATTATCTCCATTTACATCAATGGTATAAATATCGGTATCGGTTTTTTCTTTTTTACTTAGTTCAAAAACAATGCTTTTACCATCAGGGCTCCAATTTGGATTACTTGCGTTTCCGAGACTCGTATCGGTTACTCTAAATCGTTGTTCTCCATCGATTGACATAACCCAAACCGTTCCGATTTCTTTGGATTTACTTGTAGGGGACTCAAATTTGATGAAGGCGATTTGTTTTCCATCGGGAGAAATTTTAGGAAAACTACCTATTCCCAATATTTTCAACTCCCTTGAATCAATATTTTTAAGCCAAATCTGATTCTTAAATGCTTGGCTCTCGTATTTCATTTTTGCGGTTTTTTTGCTGTTAGGTATATGATTAGGGGGTGTTTTTCCTTTTTCATAGATTATGATTTTTCCGTCAGGAGACCACGATGGATTAAATTCGTCTTCGATGGTATTGGTCACTGAGGTTAGGGCTTTGTTTTTTCCATTGCCTGCATCAACGAATGCAATGTCGAAATTTCCTTTATTCAGATATTGAAAGACAATCTTATTGTTTGCCATACAATAGTTTGGGGATAAATTGATATTGAAACCAGAGGTCTTAGCGAGCGGATTGTCATTCAAAACTTTCTCCCGTACATATATATTGTATGCCCCATCTATCTCTTTTGCTGTATAAACTAAAATATCATCAAAATCTCCTCCATTTGAATATGAGATGGTTTTTGGGGATTCTGTAATTTTGGAAAGCGTCGTAAAGGTTTCGTTTAAAGAAATAACGTCAAAGGGCTTTTCTTCGCTGAAAATATTTTGGATAAACTGAGGACTTTTCAGTTTTGATTGAGAAAAGACAATGTTTTGTACAAACAATAAGGTACTTAAAAATAAGATGCGTAGCATGAAACGATGTTGCATTGTTGAGGAAAATTAAAGTGGTTAATACATTTTTATTTCAATTTTTTTTAATTCTATTTCGTTACCAATTTCTATCGGATTGATTAGGCAACCAATATTCCAAGAATTATTTTCTTTAATAAATAATTGAGGAAATTTGTCAAAATCTAACTTGGTGCCGTTAATCCAATACTGAAATGCTTCATTGCCTGGGTCAATAAGCATTTTCATTTGAATGCTGGACTGACGCATGTCTGCTTTGATTTTGTTTGTATAGCCCAACATATATTTCTTTTTTTCGCCATTAATTATTGCATTGATTTCGTAGGTGTTTTTGATGGGATTGATGGTAAAATAAGCATAGTTTTGTGGGCTTTGGTATTGCCATATAATCCCAATTTCTGGAGAATTATCTTTATTGATTTGGTCAAATGTAAATGATATTTCAATTGGTTTTCTGGAGAAGTCGTTGCTTATAGATGTATAATATACCCCAATATTATCAATCAATGATTTTAGGACCATGGCGTTGGTATTTTCATTTGGATTGGTGAGTATATTTTTTCTAAACGAAAGATTGTTGATAAAATACCATTCTTTGGGGTTTTCACAAACAAACTCCTGTATGACGGCAGGATATGATTCTCCGGTTTTTGAATAAAAGGTGGCAATACTTTTAGGGCAACCGTTTTCATAGTCGATATCCATGTAGATTTCACCGCTTGGGTAGAAAGTTCTCTTTTTGCCTTCTTCTAATCGTGAGATGGGATTGTATTTTCCTTGGAAAATTCCATTTTGTTTACCGTTGATGTCATAATAGTAGCTGATGAAATATTTTTTTGTCAAATCATCATTATAAAGTGCTTCATAAATTATTTGCCCTTTTGGATTGAATATCTTTTCTTTTTTCAGTTGTCCGTCAAGGTAAGATTTGGTGGTTTTTTTGCCATTTTCTTCAAAAAAATCACAATCTCCTTGAAAATTCGTATTTGAGTTCTCGTTTTTGGCATTATATTTAAAATATTTTCCCGAAAACCTGAGTTTCAGGCTATTTGAATAGTAGTCCTTCACAATCCCTTCGGGGCTTCTAAAATCTTCAAAGGGTAATAGTCTAAAATAATAAGCTTCGCTTGCTTTGCATGGGGTATTATTTTTATCGAAATATAATGTATTGGCTTGTGTATTAGAAATCTCTGTTTCGGTATAGGCTGTTGTTCTAACCCTTACCCATTCGCTCGAACCACTAGCTGTTTTGGTTTGAGAAAAGCTAGGTTGTATCAGGAAAATAAGTCCCCATACACTGAATATTGTTTTGTAGCAGTTTTTCATTTCATTAAGATGATTTTTTTAATAAAAACCTGATTGGTCGAATGAATGAATAAAAAATATACCCCTTCTTTTAAATGGTCGAGGTTATGGCTTTGTTCAATTGTATTTTGCTGGAGGGTATCTATGATTGAACCTTTTTCATCAATTATTTGAATATCAATAGGTTTATTTAACATTAATCCGTCTAAGCGTAATGTTAGATTTCCAGTAGATGGAATGGGAAAGGCATTCCATCTATCGCTATTTTGAGTAGCTTCTAATGCAGTAATGAGCGAAATTTCAATAGGCAAAGAGGTGCTAATGCCACAGCCGTTGCGATTCCCTTTAACGGCGTAAATACCTATTTGTGGGGCAATTAGCTCAGGTGAATTTTGTCCTAATGGTGTGAATACCGAATTAACACTGCTTTTAAAATACCATTCATAGAAATTATCAGAGGTTTGGCTCGCTATCAGCTTTGTGTTGTCTAATATTGTCAATGTCATTTTAGAAGGTTTGGTGACAAAATTGACTGAATTTGTTGCTTTGCAAGCGTCATAAGATATATTTACTTGATAAATCCCTTCTTTATTTGTATTGATTGTCCAATCATTTGAAATGCTTTGGTTTTCAAACTTCCAATCGATATTGATTGGGCGTTCGGCAGCATAGGTAGGAGATGCCGAAAATATCTGATATTCTCCATCACAAATGATACGAGGGGAAGAGGGATTCAGATTAACACTAAAATTATTTACTAATTCAACTTTAATACGATTGGATTCGGGAGAAATACAACCGTCAAATTCTGCAATAGCAAAATAGTAGCCATCTTGGGTGGGCAGATAAGTCGATGTATTATTTACTCCTGGGGCATCGGTATTTGCCGAATTTAGCTTCCATTTGACTTTGGCTTGGCTGTTGTTGGAAGATGTTTTAAGTTGAAAGGGTTTATAATTTTGTCCAGTACATAATTTGACAACATTGGTGCCATTGTCTGTAAAAGTCGATACTGTCAAAAGCTCTTGGGTTACTTGTATCGTTTTGGAAAGATTACAAGCCCCACGACTTAAATTGGCTGTGTAGTTCCCGGGCGACTTGACCGTTATGCTTGATGAGCTTTCTCCAGTACTCCACTGTAAACTAACATTATTTTCTTTTGTTACGCTTAAGGTTACGCCAAGATTTTGATTACAAATATTAGCCAATGGAAATGGCGAAACGGTATAGTTTGTGATTGGTTCATCAAAGCTTAAGTTGCTGATAATATTGGATGCAACGGACGGACACCCATTTTTGGGACTAAGGGTCACTTGATAATTGTTGTTATCATATACTAAAATACTTGTGTTTTTACTTCCATTATTCCAGCTATAGTCATAGCTCGATGGGTCATTCGGTGTGACATTGATTTGAATGGGTTCCCCTTTGCATGAAATATTTTTTTCGGTACTAATGGTCGGATTTATCTTCGGAAAAGAGGTTATTTTGATTATGTTGGATTTTGTTGTACAAGCTCTGTTTGAGCTTGTCACTGTAACAAAGTAATCATTCGTAACGGGATTAAGCAAGCTATAATTATAAAGACCACTACCACTTATTCCTGTGGACCACTCATAATTGTAGGCATTTGATTTGGGCGAAACTGTAAAATTGATAGGATTGCCATTACAAGATACCGTTGCGGAGCTTGTCAATGTAACGTTTGTAATCGGACGATACAAATAAAAAGTGGCATAGGTCTGCCGTTGCCCATTTATTTGTAATTGAACAGTGTGATAGCTACCATCGCTGTTTGACAAGCCATAGAGGCTGGAGAGTTCATCCATTGTGCCTACAATCAATCCTTGGTTTATACTAAAGTTATTATCTGTTTCAATCGTTGAACCCACTTTTACATTGTCAATATAAATCGATGCAGGTTGGTAATTGTCTCCGTATGCTTGTATCTTTATTTCCTTATTCGAACAAATCGCATTGTTGCTAATACCACTGACACTTAAACCAGCAGTTTCTCCTGAATAATAATAGATACTTGAGTAGGAGCTGTATCCATAGGAGGTATAATAGGAAGCGGCAGAGCCAGAAATGTATCCTGTCATGTAGGAGTACCCAAATGAAGAACCTTGAAAGTTTAGTTTAATCGGAATATTTGAATAATAACAATAGCCTTGATACATATAAAAGGTAGGAAAGCTAATGTCAATAGAATTGCCATCATTGCTGATGCTACCAATAAGCTCTTTTGTGGAATAAGTCCCTGTGCTACTTACCCGAACTTGGAATCGTAAGGTGGCACTTGTTTTGGAGGTGATGTTCAGGTATAAATTTCTAAATGATACTGACAAATAGCTACACCCCCCATTTCCAGAGATACTAAAATCCGAAAGGTAGCCACTATACCCAGCGGCTTTTACGAAGTGGGTGGAAAATAATGTTATTAATACAAAAAGTATTTTTTGATTCATGTATTTACAATTATTTATAATGATTCGAACTTCTGTTATTTATTGAAAATCAAGTCTATTGATTTTGAATCCATAAGTATTCGACAAGTATCGTTAATGACAGCACAATTAATTTTGAAGTTTTCGTTGGTGCCGTATAGGGTTCTTTGATAGGTTAATGACCATTCTTTTCCGTGGGTTATCGTTTGTATTCCTACTCTTTTGAGTGAATATCCAAAGGAGGATTCTTCAAGTTTTGTTTTTAAATATTTTTTGGTACTATAAGAAGAACCATCTGTAATATGTATAAATGGCATGATTTTATCATATTGTTGATGGTTATGAAGTACTTGGATGTACTTTAAAATATCAGTGTTGAAAAAGCATAGTGGATTTCTGAACAGACAATCGTTCTGATTCGGTGTTTGTAGTAATAAAAAAAAGCTTAAAATAAGTTTATTGGCAAAAATCATGTACTAAAAGGAATTAACTTTCAATACTAAATCAAAGGATGTTAACAAACAACATAAAAAAGGGGAAAAAGGGGGAGTGCCTATTTCCCCCCTTTTTTATCACCATAAAACGTTTGAATAGTTTAATTATCTACTCCTACACATTTTTCGGCAGTTCTTTTAGCTAAATCGATTATATCGTTTTTTCTAGCTAATTTTTGAATCCATCTCGACGGGACATCCTTTAATCCATGATAAATACCTGCAATTCCTCCGGCTACACAAGCGGTCGTATCGGTATCGTCGCCTAAGTTGATGGCAGCAAATACGATGTCTTTATAGGTATTATATTTTAAAAAGACATATAAAGATGCTTCTAAGGTCTCAATGACATATCCATCTGCCGTAATGACATCACTGCTCTGCTGACTAATATCTTGCTCTATGATACGAGCAAATACTTGTCGCTCTGTTGCTGGAAAATCAATAGTATCCCAGAATTTTTTGATGAATGTACGGACTTCATCATACGCTTGTTTTTTAGGGATATCTTGTAAAAGTTTCTCGGCAAATTTCAAATAAATGAAACAAGCCATGGCTGAACGAATATGCTGATGTGTCATCGATGAAACTTGCCAAATTTTCTCAAATTGTTCTTTTTCAGAAAATTGATGCAAATAAAATACAAATGGTAGTGTTCGCATCAAAGCTCCATTTCCATTTTGAGATTCATCATTATGCTCGTGATAAGCGTCTAATAGACTAAAATCGTTTGTAAGAAAACAATTCTTCAATCGTTTGATACCGGTATGTGTCGTACCACCAATATCAAATACTTCTCCTCTGGCTGTCCAATAGTTTTCGTCTTTCCATGCAATGAATTTTTTTGCGATGTCAATCGGATTATAACCTTCGGTGAGACTTTCTGCCAAACAAAATGCCATAGAGGAGTCGTCAGACCAAGTACCTGCTTGTTGATTCCAGCATCCAATATCTCCAATCATGCCTGTGATAGGCTCTAAAAGCATTTCGTGTTTTTCCCTGAACTCATAAGGAACTCCAAGGGCATCGCCAAGAGCTAATCCTAAAAAAGCGGACTCAATTTTTTCTGATAAGTTTGTGTACATAAGGATATGATTTTGGTTTAGAATGAATATTAATAGAGAAGTTTGTTGCAAATATTTGGGATTTATGAATCCAAAAAGTTTTTTACAAAATTAATTTGTAGAAAGGTTTCTGGGGAATATCTATCGTTGGTTGCTGTATTCTTTCTTAAATTATCGATTACCGCTATCACATTGCTTGGCTCTGCCAATTGGTGCCTTAATAGATAGCAGCCAACGATAGTTCCAGTACGTCCGATGCCTCCCCAACAATGAACTAGCACTTTTTTGCCTTCATTGATTTTTCCGTCGATAAAGTCAAGAATTTCTGTCGCATATTCATAGGATTTCGGGATGTTGATGTCTTCTATCGGAAAGCGAACGGATTCTATGCCAGACTTTTCAAACTCAGGGGCATAATCAAAAAACAGTTCGAAATCATGATTTATTTCATGCTCTTCCATCAAATTGACAATGACTTGTATTTCCTTAGACAGAATAAAGTTAAGGTTTTTCGTACGTTCTTCGGTATTTAAACTGCTTGGGGTTGCACTTGCATAAAGCTTGTTAGCGTCTGCTTCGTAAAATCGACTAATGAATCTGGTTTTCATATTTGAGAGGTTTTAAGTTTAAAAATGAATGAAAACTAATAAAATTTAATATATAGGCACACCAAGGGTGGTAACAGAGTGGAAACGCTGTTTTATGAAATGCCAAGAAATGGGGTAGGGGGAAGGTTTATGTTTTCAAAATTGCTTATTTAGATTGTTTGTGTACTAAATATAATTAAGAAAAAAATACAATAATTAATTTTACAAATAATTAATAAAAAATAATGTAGTATGAGAGAGTATTATAAAAGACTAGCTTTGCATAACAAATGATTTTTAAAAAAAGTTCACTGCTTTTCATTATCCAATAGTGTAGCGGGTAAAAGAGAAATTATTGACGACAATTATACGATAGATTTATGTTGCTGATTTTTGTTGCTTTGTATTTGTTAGGTACGATATTGGTTGGGTGGTATGCCGCTCGGAATGTACAAACGTCTGATGATTTTGCCATTGCTGGTAGAAGAATGCCAACATTTGTGGTTGCTTCTGGACTTTTTGCCACTTGGTTTGGGTCAGAGACCATTATGGGGGCATCTTCGGAGTTTGTAGAACATGGAATTTTGGGAGTAATAGAAGACCCATTTGGGGCTGCTTTGTGTTTGTTGTTAATTGGAGTTTTTTTTGCACGTCCTTTGTATCGTCTTAATATTCTCACTTTTTCCGATTATTTCAGGATTCGTTACAACAAATCTGTCGAATGGATTTCTGCTTTATTCATGATACCATCGTATTTTGCATGGATTGCCGCTCAACTGATAGCATTAGCGACTATTTTGCAGGCTATTTCGGGCTTAGATATGATTTATGGAATTTTATTGAGTGCGTCGGTGGTTGTCATTTACACGTATGTAGGTGGAATGTGGTCGGTTGCTACCACAGATACGATTCAGACGGTGATGATTATTATAGGTCTGCTAGTTCTGATGGTCGAATTAGTCTCAGAAGTAGGAGGGTGGTCTAAATTATTTGTTTCTCAACCGAAGCATTTTTTTAGAATAATTCCTCAAAAAAATACTTGGAATGATTGGATTTTATATTTTTCGGCATGGATAACCATTGGTTGGGGGTCAATTCCTCAGCAAGATGTTTTTCAACGGGTATTGTCGGCGAAATCTGAAAAAGTGGCAGTTCAAGCTTCTTATTGGTCATCGTTGATGTATTTTACCATTGCGTCTATGCCTTTGATTATTGCTTTATGCGGTACAATGCTTCATCCCGAGTTAAAACATGGAGATACCCAAATGTCAATCCCTTATTTGGTACTTCGATACGGCGGCACGGGTATTCAGATATTATTTTTTGGAGCATTATTGTCTGCCATTCTTAGTACTTGTAGTGGTGCGGTATTAGCCCCGGCAACTGTTTTGGGAGAAAATCTTATCAAACCATTATATGGCGATAAAATATCTGATAAAAAACTATTAAAAATCATGCGTTATTCTGTCGTTGGAATGATGTTGGTAAGTATCGGTTTTTCATTATACAAAGGGGAGATTTATGAATTAGTGGGGGAGTCTTCAGCTCTGAGTCTGGTGGCATTATTTGTGCCAATGACAGCCGGTTTATATTGGAAATATGCCAAAGCATTGGGGGCTATTTCCTCTATGATTTTAGGCACTGCCGTTTGGACATTTTTTGAATTTTACGAAACCTCCTTACCAAGTTTAATATGGGGCTTATTAGCCAGTATTTTAGGAATGGTAGTGGGTAGTTGGATAAGTAATAATCATTCAATAAAATCTTTTTTCGGAGAAAATTCAAATGATTCGTAGCTATTTTTATGATGATGATTGGGATGTAGAGTAAAAAAAGTATCAAAACTGAAGAATTTGTTTAAAATTTTTCTTGACATATTTCAGTTTAAACCTTTGTCGAGATTTGTTATGTTTCTGATTATCAATAGAATGTAATTGTAAAACAAATGATTACTTAAATTTGGTAAACTATTTTTTGGGGTACTCGTAAAACCCTTTTCCAACCTTCTTTCCAAATTCTCCTTTGCTAAATTTCTCAACAACGGTTGGGGAAGGTCTGTCAGAGACATCGCCACTTTCTTGGTATTTTTCCATACCTACATAGTACGCTAAATCTATTCCTGTAAGGTCTAATAACTCAAAGGGCCCCATTGGGTAACCTAATCCATTTTTTGCAGCAGTATCAATATCTTCAAAACTTGCTACACCCATATCCAACAATTTGAGGGCTTCTTGTCGGGTGGCTTGTAAAAGGCGATTGACCAAAAAACCATAGATTTCTTTATGAAGAAGTACGGGAGTTTTGCTCATTTTTTGGGCTACATTTATCACAGTTTTAGCTGTTTCGTCAGATACGTGAGGACCTTTTACAACTTCAACACATTTCATTACTAATGCAGGATTGAAAAAGTGCATATTGCAAACCTTATCAGGTCTGTTAGTTGCATCTGCGATTTTAGAACTCACAATATATGAGCTGTTTGTAGCTAAAATGGTATGAACTGGACAGATTTTGTCCAATTCAGCAAAAAGTGTACGCTTGATTTCTAATTTTTCGATGATTGCCTCAATAACGAGGTCGGCATTTTGGGTTGCTTCTTCGATTGTAGAAACAAAAGCAATATTTGAATGAGCTTGATTAGCAGCTTCTTGACTCAACTTTTCTTTCAAAACCCTTTCTTTCAAGTAGTTATCGACAAATTGAATAGCTTTATTCAAAATATCAGGATTGGTATCAATACATTTTACCTTGAAACCCGATAAGGCGGCACACAAAGCAATCTGATGCCCCATGTTTCCTGCTCCGATGATGGCGATATTATTTACTTCCATGCTTAATTATTTTTTCAAAAAATCTAGAACCAAAGCATTAAATTCATCTGGATGAGATTCATAATAGCCATGCCCCCCTTCTTTGATAATTTTGAGTTCAGAGCCTTTGATGTTTTTATTGAGCCAATTCCATAAAAGAGGTGATGCGAAATGGCTTTTTCCTCCCATTAAAATCATGGTTGGTACTTTGATAGTAGGAATTATATCACGCCAATCTCTTCCCAAATGGTCGTTGAGCAATCGGCTCATCATTTCTTGCTGTGGTGTCAAACTCTCAGGTTTTGAGGGTGGTCGCCATGCTTTAAACATTTCTTTTCTGTTGGTACTACCCGTGAAAGTTTCCACTTCTTGGTCTGTCCAGTTTGGGTCAGTGATAAGACAAGGAGCTTCGTCGCCAAGGATATATTTGGTTATTTTATCTTGACCAAAAAGCGAGAAATAGCACCAAGCAACGGTATTACCCATTGAGTGAGCAAAAAGACTAAATTTATCAATTTTGGCGTGTTCAACCATTTCTTTAGTATCTTTTGCAAATCGCTCAATGTGGTAGCCATAATTTGGCGATTCTGACTTTCCTAACCAACGATAATCAAGGCAATAAATAGTAAACTGTTTATCAAGACCCTTGTAGATATTATCAAATTTAGTAATATCTTGCCCATAACCTGGAAAAATAACTAAGGGGTTGCCTTTTCCTGATACTTTATAATGAAGTTTAACGCCATCGGAGGTGGTGAAATATCTATCAATGGTCTGGGCATGAGAGATATTTAAAGTCATCACCAAACAAAATGTAGAAAGAGCGTTTTTGAGAAAACAATTCAAAGGTTTCATAATTCCTATTTTTTTAATATTATTTTTTAGATTCTTTATTTTGCCACCAATTAGACAACATCGAACCAGAAATCGTCATCCAAGGTACGGCAATGACTGAGGCTAAACCGACCGTTGCTATTTTGCCCATTTGTAAGGCGATTCCAGAGGCAAGTCCGCCATTTTGCATCCCTACTTCCAAAGAAATAGTCCGGCAAGAAGCCTCGTCTAAACCCATGAATCGACCACTCCAATACCCCAATAAATAGCCAATTGTATGATGAATCATGCCTGACAAAAACAATAATGGTCCGATTTGTAACAAAGAATCTCTACCCGAAGAAACAATCACAATCATCATCATTAGTACACCCAACATTGAAATTTTTGGTAATATTTTTTGCAACCATTTTGCCCCATTACTTAGAAATTTATTAACAATTAAACCCAATATGATAGGTAAAATAATAATTTCCGCTACATGAATCATCATTGCTTGTAAATCAATAGCCACGTACTGACCTGCCAATAATTTCATTAATAGTGGTGTCAGAAATGGTGCAGCAAGGGTAGAAATAGCAGCTATCGTAACCGATAAAGGCATATTGGCTTTTGCAATAAACGCCAGTACATTCGATGTTACGCCACTCGGAACAGAACCCATTAATATTACTCCTGCCGCTATTTCTGGAGGAAAATTGAATATTTTTGCCAATGATACTCCTACCAATGGCATTATTGTAAAATGGCTTATCAAACCAATCAAAACAGCTTTTGGCGTTTTAACGACCCCTTCAAAATCTTTGAGGCTCATTTCCGTTCCCATCGTAAACATTATTATCTGAATAAGCGGAACTATGAAACCTGTAATTTTAAAATCTCCTATCTTTTGAAAGTATTGTGGATAGAAAAAACCAAGAGCTACCGCAGCTAATACCCAAATAGTAAACGACATTTGATTGAGTATGAGAATACTGCGTCCACCAATAGCCAAAAATATAAGCAACCCAAGCACAAAAGGTCCTATCGCTAATAAGCCATCACCCCAAACCAACGTTCCTATCGCTAAAAGCCCGAAAACCGCCGAGCCTATGAGTAATAATTTGTTTAAAGTGATATTCATAATAGGTTAAAGATTATTTTAGATTCGACATTTGTATTTAAACTTTAGCAATTTTACTACTCAGACTTTTCACACTTTCTCTCAACACTTGTTCCACTTCATTTTCGGTAAATTGTCTAGTACCATCAATTCGGGCCAACATGGGTACTGTCATGGCCGCCATTGCATTTCCATTCATATCCATAATTGGGAATGAAATGGCGTGAAGCCCAGCGTATTGTTTACTTTTAATAGAAGCAAATCCGTTTTCGAGAACTTCGTCTAAACTATTACGAAAACTTTCAATTTCTTCCTCTGTTTTATTCGGCAGGCTTTCTTTGATTCTAATCTCTTTTACAATTGGGTCTTGAAAAGCCAATAAAACCAAGCCTGCTGCGGAAGGTGCTACTTCAATTTCAGAGCCTACCCTTGTCATGAATCCAATACCATTGGGTGGTTGGATAGAGGCTATAACTGTTAGAGAACCATTATTATACACCCTCAAATCACAAGGAAATAATATTTGCCTTGACAAACCTTCCATGATAGGAAGAGCTTCAGTTAACAAGCGATAGGTTGGTGGATGATAATGCGAAAGTTGAAAAAGTTTTGAGGTAATCGTGTAAGTATTTCCTATGTTAGCCACGTATTTTCTCTCAACCAAACAATTCAGCATTCTGTAAATTTCTCCTAATTTTCTTCCCAATTGACTGGCAATTTCTTGCTGAGTCAGTCCGTTTTCACACTGACATAATATTTCCAAAATATCAAGTCCTTTTTCTAAGGCTGGTGCAGAATACGCATTGTTTTCTTCTTTGTCTTTCATAATGCATTGATTGATTAATTTCGATTAATTTGATTAGCCAAAATTATAAAAAATAAATAATTTTACTTTGTCTAATCTAAAATCGTAACCATAAATCAAATCACATTCCTATCTGATGCACTTCGATAATATTGCCATCTGGGTCATGAAAAAATACTTGATACCAACCTTTCAAAGCCCATTTCCCATAGTCAGCATAAGGAATGTTTAGCTCCTCCAATCTTTTTTTAAAGCCTTCAATATCATCTGTTCTAAAACAATAATGACCTCTTTGCATTGGATTTATTGGCATATTTTGGCGAAAACCCGTATTGTGGTCTTTTATGGCAATATGAAACTCAACCTGTCCATCGGTCAAGAACTCCACTTGACCTTCATATCTATTTACCGTATCTGAACTTGTAAATCCATGCTCTTCATCTTGGATTTGTTTTAAGTCAAAAACCGCTTTATAGAAATTTGATAATCTAGGAACATCCTCTGTGCAAAAGTTCGTATGATGATATTTGAATTTCATTTTTTAGAATTGTTATAAATTGAAATATTTTGCAAATATGAAAATATGTTTTCATATATAAAAATTAAATTATACTTTTGTTAGAAATTATATCAGTAAACGTATTTATGTATGGCAGAATATATTTTAGAAGCTCCAGTAAAATCAAATGAAATTTGTAGCCTGACAATGGTTCGCCGTGTGGCAGCTATGTTGGATTTAGAAACTGATTCATTTTCAGAGGGTGATATTCTTCCGAAAGGATGGCATTTTTTTATGTTAGCTGGACAAACTCGAAAATCTGAATTACGCAAAGATGGTTTTCCAGGCTTGGGTGTACCGATGCCCGATTTGGGCGGTTTGACAAGATTGTTATTAGGTGGCAGAACTGTAAATTATAAAGGCGATATTGTGATTGGCACAACCATAGAAAAAACCAGTTTTATCAAAAGCATTGTAGAAAAAACGAAAAAAAATGGGCAAATGGCAATAGTTACACTTCAACATGAATTACGCCCCATTTCAGCCGAAAGTCCAGCCATTGTGGAAACGCAAACTTATATTTTACAGGAAGAACAAAAAACAAAGAACCAAGCAGAATTTGTGAATCTTAATTCAGGATTTGCAATTGAAAAAGAAGCAAATCAAATAATACCTGACGAAACACTCCTATTCCAATATTCTGCATTGGGTTTTAATTCTCATAAAATTCATTTAGATAGAAATTACGCCCAGCAAGTAGAAGGCTTGCCTGATTTGGTGGTGAATGGCGGCTTAGTTACGCTCTTAATGACTGAATTTGCACGGAATGTATTAGGCTTAAATTTGACAGAGATTAAAGTAAAACATTTAGTTCCATTATACTGCAATCGTCCTTTAACAATAGTTTCTGAAGAAAATGAATTGAAAATTTTTGACGATAAAAACAATATTGCCGTGGTCATAGAGACACTGCATACAACGTCTTAGGTTGGTTGATGATTAAAAAGACGCTGGGGAGCAACGTCTCTACAAAATGAAAAAAATATGAATTTTGAACCATTAAAAGGAATTAAAATATTAGACCTAACCTCCGTAGTAGTTGGTCCAGTAGCGACTTGGCGACTGGGACAATACGGAGCAGAAGTCATCAAAGTAGAAAACCCTTCGGGCGATTTGATGCGTGGTTTAGGGGGAATGTCGCCAACTGGGCAACATTCTGGAGCGTACTTGCACCTAAACAGAGGTAAGAAAAACATTTGTCTTGACCTAAAAAAAGAAGGAGGCAAAGACATCATTCAAAAATTAGTAGTATGGGCAGATGTGATTGTCGCTAATATGCGACCCGATGCTCTGGAGCGGTTGGGCTTGGGTAGTAAAAGTATTCGGGCGAAGTATCCCGAAAAAATTTACTGTCTGATTACTGGCTACGGAACAGATGGGCCGTACGCAGGATTACCCACTTACGACAGTGTTTTGCAGGGAGCTTCGGGTATGGCTGGACTTGCCTTGGCTCGTGACGGTAAACCCGCTTACGTCCCTATGTTGATTTGTGACCATGTCGTTGGCGAAATTACGGCAGGTGTAGTAATGGCAGCTTTGATGCAAAAACAAAAAATAGGCAACGGAGCAAGTATTGAAATCCCGATGTTCGAAACGATGGCTTCGTTTGTTTTGCAAGAACATTTGGCCCAACAAAGTTTTGAACCACCCGTTGGGGCTCCAGGCGACCTTCGCTTGTTGAGTCCTCATAACCAACCCGTTAAAACCAAAGATGGCTACATTTCTTTTACCATCAATACCGATGTTCAGGTAAAAGCCTTTTTGAAAATCACCGATAGGACAGACCTCCTAACCGATGAAAGGTTTCAGACCGTAGCAAGTAGAGCCAATTACGTTTCGGAATGGTTTGAGATTCGTGGGGCGGCATTAGATAGCAAAACAACCGAAGAGTGGCTTGAAGTATTCCGAAAAGCCGATTTACCAGCCATGCCTTGCCATACACTTGAAACACTGACCCAAGACCCACACTTGAATGCAGTGGAGTTAATCAATTTTGAAAATCATCCGACAGAAGGCAAAACAGCAGTGATTCGTTCAACAATTCAAGTAGATGGAGTATATCCTTCTTCTCGCTCTTCGGCTGTCCCTTGCGGTTGGGATACCAAAGAGATTCTGCACGATATGGGTTACTCAGATGCAGAAATGGAAAGGTTGATAAATGAAAATGCTATACAAGTATATGAAAAACGATAAATATCCTTTTTTACAGCTCCAAAATAAAGTTTGTGTCATCACAGGA